>JASFGJ010000234.1:0-6714 GCA_050123815.1 Desulfobacteraceae bacterium | reverse complement strand
GAGGCTTTGGCTGTGTAAGCGATCCCTATGCGATCAAGCTCGGTCAGAACCATGCCCACCAGCTCATCCACCTTACCGGCGATTGTTGGCGTCAACGCCACATTCAGGGAGGTAATGTCTTCGGGCTCGACACCCACCACCACGGTGCGGGGATTCTTATCGATAGCTGAGCAGAGCGCCAGCACCTCCGGAAGATCCAACTGGTGCATCGATTGCTTGGCCAGCACCCTGCGAGGCACCTCCTCGTCGGCCAAACGGTATAATGTCCCGGGGGCCTGTTGATTTTTAACGGCATCCACCACGATCAGGATATCGGTGCCGCCGATGACGCCCATCAGCCGAACCCCAAGCACGCCGCCATCGAGAATCTGCACATTGTCCGGGAATCGGTATTGCCGGTCCAGGCGTTCAACCACACGTACGCCGACGCCTTCATCACTGAGCAGAATGTTGCCGACACCCAAAATGGTGATTTGTGGTGGCTGCGTTCCCTTGCCTTTATCATTTTTTTCAGCCATTCGAGTGTTGTGCTCCATAGTTACGACCAAAATATCAAATGCCAAATTCCAAATGTCAAATGGCGGATGAGGACCGATTGAATATAAAATCGGTAGCATACCTTAATTTGACATTTGGGCTTTGACATTGGAATTTGAATGCTGTGCTGTCGTATCGGCTATCATGCCGCCATATCCATTTTATAAGCAATTTCAGGGACACAACACTATGGTTTTTTAAATTGGGCTTCATAGACTTCGGCCGCGGACCTCAGCAATTTCAGCGTATCCAGGGCCGCCGCCTCATCGAGTTTTTGGATGGCAAAACCGGCATGCACGATGACATAGTCGCCCACCTGGGCATCGGCCAGCAGCAACAGGCTGGCCTCACGCTTCACGCCATCCACATCGATGGTGGCCATCTCGTTTTCGATCTTGGTTATCTTGGAAGGTATTGCTAAACACATAGATCTATCCTTGAAATGATATAGTATGAAAGGATTGCATTGGGTTTTCTACTATTTTGTTCATTAAATCCGATCAGTTTAAAGTTTAAGATCCTTTGCTTTAAACTTAAAACTTTAAACTTTAAACTTTTTTGTATATCCAACCCCCAACCGATCCAGCTCGTTTAGTATACAATCAATCATATCATCGATTTTACAACTTAATTCCGGTGTCAGTTCGCATACCACGGATTTCGTATCGCCGGGTTCGATCCCCAGCAGGACGGTTTGGGGTGGATTGTCCAATGCCTGGCAATGGGCCAGGGCCTCTAAAAATTCAACGTGCTGCACATGGTTTTTACCGGTCAGCCGCTCGAGGATTTGCTGTTTCTCCAGGCGATAGATATCTCCCGGCGATCCTCCGTTGCAAAAGGCATCAACAGCGATCAGATGATCCGCCTGAGCGATGGTGCCGGTCAAACCGACACCCAGCAGCCCGCCGTCGACAGGATGCACATGCTCCGGAAATTCGTAACGCTCTTCCAAGGCCTGGATCACGCTAACGCCAAACCCCTGGTCGGCATACAGCGTACACCCAATGCCCAATATGGTAATTTTATTATTTTCCAATGAGGTAGAATACATCAACTTAACACTTAAAACTTTAAACTCCGACGGCAGAAAGCCATTTTTTAGAACTCAGCCCACAAGGAATACAACGCGATGTCCTCCACAAAAACGATGCGCCGTCGGCCAAAAAGCCTTGGGCCCTGCCTCCGAAAGGCAGCAAGGCGCCAAGGCCTCTTGTTAATGCATCGGTCAACTAAATCGCTTTGACCTTGTATACCTGGTTTGAGCCGGGATCGATGACATGCACGCCACAGGCAATGCACGGGTCGAACGAATGAACGGTTCGCAGGATCTCCAACGGCTGCTTGGGATCGGCAACCGGTGTGCCGATCAGGGCCTCTTCGACCGGCCCCAGTTTTTTCTTGCCGTCACGCGGGCCCAGGTTCCAGGTCGAGGGCACCACATACTGATATTTGTCGATCTTTTTGTCTTTGACCTTAACCCAGTGTCCGAGAGCGCCCCGAGGTACGTCGTTCAAACCAACGCCCATTCCGCTATCCGGAATCTCATGCGGCTGATAGGTTTTGGTGTCGCCGCTTTTAAGATTCCCGATGAGTTCCAGGGTCCACTCTTCAACCTTTTTTCCGACGGCAATGGTTTCAATGCCTCTGGCTGCCGTGCGGCCCAGGGTCGAAAACAATGCCGTGGCAGGCACACCGAGTTTTTTCAGCACGCTGTCCACGATCGGCTTGATGTCCTTGTGTCCCTTGCCATAGGCAACCAGAACACGGGCCAGCGGACCCACTTCGCAAGGTTCGCCGTCATAACGCGGGGCCTTGAACCAGGAGTATTTGCCCTTTCCGGGACGGTATTTGGGATCTTCGGCAAGCGGTTTGGTCTCGCCTTTGTAGGGATGTTTGGGAGATCCCTTTTCGTACCAAGAACGGGTCACGTCCTCGGTTACCTTGTTCTGATCGGCCATCTTGACGTTGGCCAGGTCACGTTTCAGCATCACGCCACGCGGCATGTAGAGGCTGTCCGGCTCTTTTTCGGTCTCCGGGAATTCGCCCCAGGCCAAAAAGTTGGTGGTGCCGCCGATGGCACCCCAATCCTTGTAGAACGACGCCACAGCCAGCAGATCCGGGACATAGACGTTTTCGATAAAATCCTGGGTTTCCCGGGTCAGATAGAGGAACTCGGCGATGCGATCGGCTGTCAGATCCGCCGCACAGGTAACGCCGCCAACCACCAGGGACTGAGGATGGGGGTTCTTGCCGCCGAAAATGGCATGCATGCGCGCCGTACGCGCCTGCAGGCGCAGGGCTTCAATGTAGTGGGCGCAGGCCATCAGATCCGCCTCGGGCGGCAATTTATAGGCCGAATGCCCCCAATAGGCGTTGGCGAACGGTCCCAGCTGACCGCTGTCCACAAAGGTCTGGAGGCGCTGTTGGACCTGTTTGAAATAGGCCGCGCCGCCGACTTTGGCGTTGGAGACATTGTCCGCCAGGGCGGCCGTTTTCTTGGGATCGGCTTTGAGTGCGTTGACGATGTCCACCCAGTCAAGGGCGTGCAGATGATAAAAATGGACCAGGTGATCGTGCTGGAATTGAGCACCCATCAACAAATTACGAATCAAGCGGGCATTTTTGGGAATGGCAACGCCGAAGGCCATATCGACTGCCCTCACCGAGGACAGAGCATGTGTGTACGTTCAGACCCCGCAGGAACGCTGCACAAAATGGTGCGCGTCCCGAGGGTCACGGCCCTGGAGAATCATTTCAATGCCGCGGAACATCTGTCCCGAACTCCAGGCATTGACCACCTTGCCGCCCTCCACCTCGACTTCGATTTTGAGGTGACCTTCTATTCTGGTAATTGGATCAACTACGATACGCTTGCCCATAAAATTCCTCCCTTTTCATAAGGGTTGTTGTTTTCAATCCGTTTTCGGCCCATTCATCAGAACTCTTCGTAGAACGGTGTCATCTTGTCCCAGAAATCCGGTTCGCTGCACCCGATGCAGGGATGGCCCGCCTCAACCGGCCAGGAGGTACCGTCGTTGAACTTGGCCACCGGGCAGTTGTTGTAGGTTTCGGGTCCGCGGCAGCCCACTTTGTAGAGGCAATAGCCCAGCGAGGCCTCTTCGGAGCCGAACTCCTCGACGAACTCTTCGTTTTCGAAGTGCCCACGACGGGGACATTGGTCATGAATGGTTTTCCCATAGGCAAATTGGGGTCGGCCCTGCTTGTCCAATTGCGGCAGTTTTCCAAGCAGGAGGTAGTTGACGATGGTACCCACCAGATTGATGGGATTGGGCGGACAACCCGGGATATTGATCACTTTCATGCCAAGGGCATCGCCGAGCCCTTTGTATCCACCGGGATTGGGTTTGGCAGCCTGGATGCCGCCCCAGCTTGCACAGCTGCCGATGGCGATGGTAGCAGCTGCCTGGGGGACCACCTCTTTGGCAATTTCCAGAAAGGAGCGACCGGCAATCTTGCCGTAGCCGCCGTTGTATTTCGTGGCGATGGCCCCTTCCACCACGCAGATGTATTTGCCGGCATACTTTTTCATGGCGGCATGCAACTGGTCTTCGGCCTGGTGTCCTGCGGCGGCCATGATGGTCTCATGGTACTCCACCGATAGAATTTCCAGCACGAGTTCGTCTGCGTAAGGATACATTGTTCGCAGCATCCCCTCCGAGCAGCCGGTGCACTCGGCAAAGTGCAGCCAGATCACCGGCGGTCGCTGCTTGGGAGCGGCAAAAACCTCGGCCACCTTGGGCACGAATGAAGCTGAAAGCCCCATGGCAGCAGTCAGGAAGGTACAATACTTCATAAAGTCCCTTCGCGAGACCCCTTTAGCCTCCAGCCTCGTATAAAATTGTTTTTCGTTCTCCATTGGCACCTCCTACGATAATGTTCTTTTCGGAATGGCCCTGGAACCTTTACAAAACAGGACAGGGTCTCTATTGGATACCGTGGTTGGGCCACGGTCTGCATGGGCAAGGTCGGTCGGCTCCAGATGATGGAACTGCTGTTCTGAAGCACGGTATGTCACGATATAATGTCTAACGGGCAATGTAAAGTGGTTCTTAATTCGCCTGATACTCCATTTTGGGTTTCCAGATCTAATCGCGTACATATCGAATTCGAGCATAGGAAGGCGCTAAAAGAGCAGAAAATTGTTTAGTCCCAAATCAAAAACAAAAGCAATGAGCCGGGGTGAATCTTCAGGCGATACGCAACTAATCATTAAATGAATTGTTACCAAGTCTATTAAAATGGTTCTTTAAAGTCAATAAAAAACCCGTAACCCAAGCGTGCTAAGGACAGATGAAAGTCATTGGGCCAAACTTGCATTGCCGGCCTGCCATCCTAATATATATGAATACGGCAGTGCAACGGAATGCGCATGGGGTGGCCTTATGGTTCCGCACTTGCAGACAGTATCGCCGGAAGAATGAGGCCCGCAAGAAGGAGGAATAGATGAGCGTATCGATCTTAAAACCGGTCGGTGCCATATTGGTGGCGTTGATTATTTTTGGACTGGCCGGTTGTCGGCCCAAGAGCCCGACCCTTAATCCGGTAAAGTCCGTCGAACTGGCCGAATTCGATCGAATGATACACAATGAAGCCTTCAGCGGGCTGGTGGCGGTCATCGCCTCGTGGTGCCCCCCCTGTCGAGAGGAACTGCCGGAACTGGCCAAATTGGATCGACACTATCGGGACAAAGGCATTCAGATTGTGGCGCTGAGCATCGACAAAGATGGCGCCAAAAGCGTACAACAACTGATCAATGAGTCCAAAGTCGATTTCCCGGTCTATTGGGTCGGTTCACAGGGCATTGCGCATTACAAGATCATCGGGGTCCCCACGCTGATGATTGTCCGCAACGGCCAGCTAATGGAAATCCGCCCGGGCATTCAATCCCGGCAAAGTATTGAACAGCACATAAAATCGCTGATCAGTGACATGGCACAAAAGAGTGCCTCGTAAATGATTGATAATTATAGTGGATAAACTAAGAAATGCGGACGGAGTCAACCTAAGACCACCAGGGAGTTGTGGGACCCGATGTTGCCTGTTGGATTTATGGGTAAAACAACAAGCCCCGCAATCGGCAGCCGGACACGAGGCATCTAAATGCTGTTAACAGCTAACCGATATCCTTAACATCGGCATCATCATCCTCGGACACTTTCAGCGAGGTTTTGATTTTGTCGATCCCCTCGTCATCGCTAAAATCGTCCTCAATGTTGTCATCCAACAGCTCATCGACATCGACATCATCCTTAACTTCTTCTTCAGGCTCTTCGATAACCTCTTCGACCTCTTTGATGAACAACTCCTTGTCATCGAAAAAGAGCTCCGCGGACATGTTGCCATCTTCGGAAAACAGTCCCTCGATGGCTTTAGCGATCGGATCGGCAAAAACAGTTGGCGGATACATATTGTTGGTGCGCAATGCATCAATGACGGCTTGATGGCCCGCTTGAACGGCGGCACTGATTGTATCTTGAGAATACGATTCCTCGCACAGAAGCGACATCATCTCCTTATCCAGCTCTGCATACTCACGAACGATCAGCGTGTTTTGATCATCATCCCGGATAATGGCGTACTTTTGTTTCATTATGGTTCTCCCTTACTGCCGGATGGCGTGTGTCAAAGGCAGAACTAATCACTAATGAATGGCATTGTCAACTCCCAATTCACGCCTTGCAGCCGGATATGTATAGGAAATTTGTATGGTTGTTCCGATCCCGGCATTGCGTTCGGCATCGGTTCGTTCAAAAAACACGGTACGCCACAAGTTACCGTATTGCCACAAAAGGATTGACCCTAAACCGGCTTGGTGCTAAAACCCGTATCGGCTTTTCGGCTTTCGGGAGGGATGGCCGAGTGGTTTAAGGCGGCGGTCTTGAAAACCGTTGAGCGAAAGCTCCGTGGGTTCGAATCCTACTCCCTCCGCCACATTTGAATTGGATGATTCAATCGTTAAAAAGATTGAAATCTGACGGCACTTTCGTTAGACAGGAAAACAATGCTGATTTGACCAAACAGCACGGAGAGATGGCCGAGCCGGCTGAAGGCGCTCGCCTGCTAAGCGAGTAAGTGGTGAAAGCTGCTTCGAGGGTTCGAATCCCTCTCTCTCCGCCACTTTATTTAAAAGCCCAACCGTAACCGGTTGGGCTTTTA
>JASFGJ010000233.1:0-6726 GCA_050123815.1 Desulfobacteraceae bacterium | reverse complement strand
CGTACAGGTATTGACAATGATGATATCGGCCTGCTCCAGGTTGTCCGTGGAATCGTATCCCATGGGTGCCAGCCGACGTCGGATCTGATCCGAATCGTAGACATTCATCTGGCATCCCATGGTGTTAATGTAGACATACTTTGCTGTCATCAGTACTCCTCGGTCTTATAATCTTACCCCGCATCACCAAACGATAACGGATTGTCAGTTTAAAGTTTAAAGTGTAAAGTTTAAAGTTAATGTATTCTGTCTGTTAAAATGTTGATCCTGTGTATAATTTACCAGTGATACCTATTTGAATGTGTTCACTTGTTTTCCTTAAATCGGTCCCAATCCTCAACTTAAAACTTTACACTTTACACTTTAAACTTTTTATATTTTCACAATCAATTCGAACATGTTATCGCAACGGCTCGATCAGGATATCCCTCGCCAAATCGTCCATAATAGCTTTCGCTGTATCCTCACATCCCGGTGCGACGGAGAGCGAGACGACCCCGGCAGCCGAATCCACGGTCGTCACCACCGCCAAGCCTTCATAAGCCTCGAAAATGAATCGAATCATGCTGATTTGGCGCCGGTCGACCCGGTACAGCTGCTTTGTCGTTCTCATGGTTCTCCCCGGCGATCACTGCCGCCCAACTAGTGCTCATCCATAAATACCGTTCTCCTCTCCCCCTTTAAAGGGAAGGCTTGCTGAGGGGATGATTTCAAAGCCTTACACCCTCACCCTGACCCTCTCTCAAGAGAGAGGGAATAAAAGGATGGGCACTAACTAACCGTGCGGCACGATTTAGATCACTAGCTGATTTATCCTTTTAAACCTTAATCCTTGTCCTTGGCATTATTATAGGATATGGCGCTATGATGCAAATGCAATACGAAATATCGCAACCGGATCAGGCTCTGGTCCGGCGCATTCAACAGCACTTTGATTGCCATCCGATCCTTGCAACCGTTCTGGCCAACCGTAACATCGAAACCGTCCGGCATGCAGCGGATTTTTTGCAGCCCACCTTCCAGTCGCTGCCAAACCCTATGGAACTTTCCGGGATGCGCGAGGCCACTGACCGCATCTACGATGCTCTGCAAAATAACGAACGAATTCTAGTATTCGGCGACTATGATGCGGACGGCGTCACAGCCACAGCCGTATTGGCCACTTTTCTCAAGTGTGCCGGCGCCAACGTACAGATCCACTTGCCGCACCGGACCACGGAAGGATATGGTCTGCAAACCAGGCACATTAACCAACTGGCCATACCAAAAAAAATTGACCTGATTGTCACTGTCGATTGCGGATCGAGCAGTCATGACGCCATTGAAGCAGCCAAGCGTTTTGGAATCGATGTGATCATTACGGACCACCACAATATCGACACCAAACCGGAAGCCTTTTCCGTAATCAATCCCAAACTGCCGCAGCAGCCGGAATCTCTGGTCAATCTGGCTGGGGTGGGTGTCGCCTTTTACTTGGCTATTGGTTTGCGAATGGTGCTTCGGGAAAATGGCTGGTGGAAGGAGCGCAAAGAACCCAATCTGAGCGCTTTATGCGACCTGGTGGCCATAGGCACTATCGCCGACGTTGTGCCGTTGGTGGGCGTCAATCGAATCCTGGCGAAAACCGGCCTGCAACAGATGAACATGTGCCCGCGGCCGGGAGTCGAAGCCTTGAAAATTGCCAGCGCCATTCGCTCGCAATCGATCAATTCGAACGATATCAGCTTCAGACTGACACCACGAATAAATGCCGCCGGAAGAATTGCCCACGCCAAGACCGCTTTTGATCTGCTGACAGCTCGGAGCTTCAATGCCGCCCGCCAGATCGCCGACACGCTGGACCAACTCAATAAGCGCCGACAGGCGATCGAGCACAAGATCTATGACCAGATCATTCGACAACTAGACAGCCGGCCCGATATGCTGGAGCGAAAAACGCTCTTGCTGGCCGACAACATCTGGCACGAGGGTGTATTGGGAATCGTCGCCGCCAAGCTTGCGGCCGACTTACTTCGACCAGTGGTGCTGGTCTCAACGCGCAACGGCATCGGCAAAGGCTCCGGGCGAAGCATCCCGGGTATCGATTTATACCAAGCACTCGATAACTGTAGAAATCTATTGGATAAATTCGGTGGACACCGTATGGCTGCGGGACTGACGGTTCAATATGACAACATCCGCAAACTGCAGACCGCCTTCGAGCGGACAGTGGACCAAATGAGCCCGGGCGAGACGGTTGAATCAATACCCGTGGATGCTGAAATCCGGTTCGATCAAATCAACGCTCAGCTTGTCACCGACTTGGAACGCCTGGAACCCTTCGGTGAAGCAAACCCGGCCCCCATCTTTTTATCGAAAAACGTACAAGTAAGATCAGCGGTGATCGTGGGCGGACGCCATCGCAAAATGATGCTACATCAATACGGCGTCAACAGCGCCCCTGTTGATGCAATTCAATTCAACCTAAAGTCGGATGCACCCCGCGCCGATAGTTTTGAGCAGCTGGCTTTTCGGCTGCAATGGAACCGCCATAACGGAAAGCGTCACATCCAAATGGTGGTGGAAGCGGTCTAAGATCGCCTTTTTATACTTGCAATGAGGTAAAGTTATCATTATGATGGCATGTTGACAGAATGACGTTGCCGTTGGATTCAGCTATTGCAATGGAGCCGAGCGAAACACAGTTTAACACACAGATCTTAAGGTAATACAATATGGGCAAAGTTTTTAGACCCAGTCATCGGGAATCATCCCTGCTCTCTAAAATCGAGTCTGGAAAAGAGTATGCGCGCCGGCGAGCCATTAATGCCGCACGCGATAATGTCGACACTCTGAGCAATGCCGTGGCCATGAAATTGGTCGAAAGCAAACTCGTTGAAACAACCAACAAGAACAGTTTAGAAGAAGAAATTCTCAAGTGCATCGAGGCACTGAGCAGAGCCGATGATTTCGATATCGATTACATGGTTGCACCCTACCGCCAGTTGGTCAAGCAGCCGAATCCGGTCAGCCTCTACTTGACGGCCTATGTGCTCGAAAAACTCATCGATCACAAATCGGTCGTGGATATCTATGGATCCGACAACGATATCTACGGGTGTATCCATGACCAGGTGACCAAGATATTGCCTTAGGGCCAATCTATGTCTTAACCAAACTTTGGTACTTTTTGGTTATCTCTTGGTACTCGTGGTCCAGTTCGTCTAAAACCTGTGGTGTAACGGCGTCCATCATTTCAGATTTGGTATCCACCCAGGCGGTCATATAGGTTTTGACTTTGCCCTCTAGTTCAACCATTTTGCTGTCGTTCTTGGCTTGAACGGCAGCAGCGTAATCTTCCACAACCTGATTGTACTCTTGAATCATGGTGGTCAATTTTTGTTGTTCAGCAGAGCTTCCGCAGCCCACTATAACAAACATTCCGATGATCATCGACAGTGCAATGGCAGCGACGATGCAGGATTTGGATCGGTACATCATTTCCTCCTACAATAAATGAATATAATTCAGTAAATGAGTTATAATTGCATTACATATAGCATGTTTTAAATAATAAGCAAACGTTTTTTGTTGGTTTTGAGTTTAATTAGTGCCCGTCCATAAATACCGTTCTCCTCTCCCCCCTTTTGGGGGAGAGGCTGGGTGAGGGGGTGTGATTTCAAAGCCTTACACCCTCACCCTGACCCTCTCCCTCAAGGGAGAGGGAATAAATGGATGGGCACTAATTAAAATATTTTTGGTCTCATTCAGGTTCAATGAAATCAAATTGTGCTGTAGTTGTACTGTCCACACCGGACCAGGCAGGCAACAACAAGGAGTGGTCATGATGAACGATGGTTTCTGTCTTGAAAAAAAGATTGACAAAGCGAAAGCAATTGGGGTAATCGGATTAACTTCTTAACGAGAACGGTAAGAACCGTTTGATCTAAAGCGAGGCTTGAGCCTCCATACATAAAAGAGCAGGCATTCCGCAAAAACTTGCGGAATAAATCGAAACGAAAACAAGCCACGAAGGTTTTTCTTTCCCGACGGGAAGGAGTCTTCGTGGCTTTTTTATTGGTCTGCGCCAAGTGATCGTCAGCGTTCATGCATAAATGGTTGGACGCTGACGATCACTGAATTATACGATTTCGGAAAAATTACGGGAGGCGGTTGTGCTACCACATATTGCGGTTGTTTTTACTGGATTCGTGCTGGCGATGTCGGTCGTTGCACCAGGATGGGCGGAAAACACTGATTTGAGCAAACAGGTCAAAAAACCCGTGCGCGAGGCCATCGATACCCGGCAGAACACCCAGAAAGAGGAAGAAAAGTGGCGGGATGAAAGGCACAAACTTGTAGCGGTCTATGAGCAATTGCAGCATGAGCAAAAACAGCTGCAGGACCGAAAAGAACTCCTGCAGCACCAAATTATCGCCACCAAGGACCGTATCGCCCTGAAGGCGAAACAGCTGGAAGATATTGAGCAGATATCCACCCAGATCAGGCCTTTTCTTCAAGAGCTGACGGGCCGCCTGCGACGGCTGGTTTCCGGCGGCATGCCCTTTTTGACGGCGGAAAGGAATCAACGCATGGCCAGGTTGACCGGTTATATCGAAGATCCCGAGGTGTCGGTCAGCGAAAAGTTTCGCAAGGCCATGGAAG
The DNA here is from genome assembly GCA_050123815.1 of Desulfobacteraceae bacterium. Lineage (GTDB taxonomy): Bacteria > Desulfobacterota > Desulfobacteria > Desulfobacterales > Desulfosarcinaceae > JARRKU01. Next base: position 2,082 of record JASFGJ010000233.1, on the reverse strand, counting down.
CGCTGCTGGTGGAGGCTGAGTACGGCAGCACCATTGAAGTGTATCAACAGACCATTGAACTGGACAACGCACCGTCTCTGGTCAATGTCTTTCGGCTGGGCAGGATCAGCCTCTTCTACCAGACATTGGACCGGAAACGATGCGGCTTTTACGATGTGGCCGCAGCGGATTGGCGGCCGCTGCCCGCTGCATTCAATCGCTCCATTCAGACCGCCGTTGAGATCGGGGCCAAGCGGCGCCCGGTAGAGCTGCTGACCCTGCCGCTGGGAAGGATGGCCGGCCGATGAGGGCGATACGATCATGGATCATGCTTTTAGGGGTATCGGCGCTCCTGTTTGGCGGGCCGGTCCCGGCCCAGGAGATGCGTGCACTGCATGTGCAGGCCCAACAGGCCAAACAGGCGCTGCTGGAAAAAGCTGCGGCGGAAAAGCAAACCGCCGAGCAGGCCGCCGCACAGAGCCGGGAACGTATTACCCGCGACCGCGAAGCGTTACAAAAAGCAATCGCCGATCTCAAGGCGGAAAATCACCAACTCTCCCAGGCAATTAAAAACCTTGAAAGCCAATACACCCCCCTTGAAGAAAGGGAAAAAGAGCTCTCCGAGCAGCTTGCCGAAAAAGAGGGCATGGTTCGCGAACTGGTGGGCGTCATCCAGACCACCGCTAAAGATGTCGGCGCCGTGATCGACCAGAATCTGCAGTCGGCCCTGGCCAAAAGAGAGGATGGGTTTCTAAAGGGTATTGCCGAGCAGAATCAGTTTCCGGCCATGGAAGATATTCGCGGGATGGTGGGTGTGCTGCTGGATGAAATCCGAATTTCCGGCGAAGTGGGAATCCAGCGCGGCACGGTGATTGATCGTGCAGGAGCCCCCATCGATGCCCGGATCCTGACCTTGGGCAACTTCACGGCCGCCTACCGCACCGACAGCGAAGTGGGTTTTTTGAACTATTCACCCACCGGCCGCAAATTGTTCGCCCTTTCCCGGCTGCCCACCGGTCGGATGCAGAAACAACTTGCACGGTACATGGACGGCCAAAGCGATGCCGTACCCATGGATATTTCCCGGGGCGGCGCCCTGCGCCAGCTGACCCACGAGTTGAGCCTCTGGGAGCAGATCCCCAAGGGCGGACTCATCGTATGGCCGATTTTAACTATCCTGGCTTTGGGAATCGCCATTGTCATTGAGCGGGTGATCTTTCTAATGCGCAAACGGCTCGACAGCGACGGATTTATCCACCGCATCAATGCCCTGGCCGCCGGTCGCCGATGGGACGAGTGCCGCGAGATCTGCACCAATCACGCCGCCAAACCCGTAGCGCGGGTGGTGGCCGCCGGTCTGGAATACTGCCGCATGGGACGCGAAGAGATGGAAAACGCCCTTCAAGAGGCGGTTTTAAGAGAGGTCCCGGCCATGGAGCGCTTTTTGTCCACCCTGGGAATGCTGGCTGCCATTGCGCCACTGTTGGGGCTGCTCGGCACGGTGACCGGCATGATCGACACCTTTCACGTGATCACCCTGCATGGCACCGGCGATCCGCGCATGATGTCCGGCGGTATCTCCGAAGCCCTGGTGACCACCATGCTGGGATTGTCGGTGGCCATTCCCATCATGCTGGCCCACACCCTGCTCAACCGGGCGGTGGACAACCACATCGGACAGATGGAGGAAAAGGCGGTGGCCCTGGTCAATATCGTTCACAAAAGTCGACGCGACCCATGATGGATCTGATTCAAACCAGCTACCTGCAACTGGAAGCGTACCTGCGTGCCGGCGGTGTGGTCATGTTGCCGCTGGCCCTGGTCAGCCTGGCGATGTGGGTGCTGATTGTGGATCGGGCCCTGTTTTTCAGGCGACTGCACCGCAAAAACATGGGGACGCTGACGGCGTTCGAGCATATCCACGACAACCGGATGCCCGATCCCCGACGCTTCCGGGGAGCCATATCCTTACTGGTAGCCCAATTTTTGAGCCACCGCAGCGGCGACCGCCATTTGGACCGTTTCATCCTCGACGAAACGGTGCTCAAAGTGAGCCGCTCGTTGAACGACTATCTGGCCCTGATCGGCGTGCTGGCCGCCATT
>JASFGJ010000232.1:0-6752 GCA_050123815.1 Desulfobacteraceae bacterium | reverse complement strand
AGCAGACATGCTGGCGTCAACTCCGATATACGTTCGGTAGATCTCTTTGCGGTTGATCGCCCGCACCACGAGTACGCCGTGAGGGCCGGTCATGTAACGGCCGCTCTCCATGAAGAGCTTTAACGTATAACCGTGGCGTGAGTTAAATTTGTCGAACAGCTCGCAAATCCGCTTGCCCATGGTTTCCAGTTCAAATGGCCGATCATCGGGACGATAGGGGATGCCCAGTCCGCCTCCCATATTGATAAAATCGAACCGGATTCCGAGTTCTTCGGAAGCCCATTCAACGATCTCCAGAAGCATTTCGACTGTTTGAACCATGTAACCGTGATTCAACTCGTTGGACGCCAGCATCGTGTGCAGGCCAAAGCGTTTGCTTCCGCGTTCGACTGCCAGCTTGTAGGCGTCCAGCAATTGGTGATGAGCGAGTCCGTATTTTGCTTCGCTTGGATTTCCGATAATGGCGTTGCCCGACCGTCGCGGCCCCGGGTTGTAGCGAAAACAGATCTGCTCCGGCATTTTAGGCACTTTTGCTATCAGTGAAATGTCGTCCAAATTTAAAATGGAGCCTCCGTCGTGTTCAGCTGCTTCAAATTCTTTTGCGCTTGTGTTGTTGGATGTATACATCAGGTCATCCCCGCGACTTCCAATGCTGCGCGAGAGTAGCAGCTCGGCGATCGAACTGCAGTCGAACCCAAATCCCATCTCCTGCATGATCTGCATGATACGAGGGTTTGGTAACGCTTTGACGGCGAAGTACTCTCTGAAGCCTTCGATGGAGCGAAAAACGGTTTTGAGCTGCTGTCCGGTTTCACGGATGCCGACTTCATCGTAGATGTGAAACGGTGTTCCGAACCGGTCGGCAATCTCAGGGAGCGACGGAAAAAGACGATCCCGAAAATCGGTAGACATTGGCATGGTTTACTTCTCCTTGTATTGGAAGTGGTTTTGAAGCCACTTCTACAGCGCGCTTTGAATACGCTCCATGGCGGTTTTCACATTCTCAAAGCTGTTAAAGGCACTGATGCGGATATAGCCTTCGCCGCATCGGCCGAACCCCGCCCCGGGAGTGCAAACGACTCCGGCTTTGTGAAGCAATAGATCGAAAAACTCCCACGAGTCTCTTCGTCCGTGGATCCAGATATAGGGTGAATTCTCGCCACCGACGCAATCATATCCCAAATCGAGTACGGCTTTACGAATATACGCCGCATTGTTCAAGTAGTAGTCGGTCAATTCTTTGACCTGGGAGCGGCCTTCATCGCTGTAAACCGCCTCGGCGGCACGTTGGACCGGATAGGAGACGCTGTTGAACTTGGTGGTGTGCCGCCGATTCCACAAATCGTAGACGGCAACGGCTTCGCCGGATTCGGTGTATGCCTTGCATGACCTTGGTACAACCGTATACGCGCATCGTGTGCCGGTGAAGCCGGCGGTCTTGGAAAAGCTGCGAAATTCGATGGCAACCTCTTTAGCGCCCTCCACCTCATAGATGGATCGGGCAAGCGTGTCATCACGGATAAACGCCTCATACGCCGCATCATAAAGAATAATCGCTTTATGCGTCCGAGCATAATCGACCCATTGCTTCAGCCGGGATTTGGAAATTGTTGCGCCTGTTGGATTGTTGGGAAAGCACAGATAGATCAAATCCACGGGCTGGTCCGGCAATTGGGGCACAAAGTTATTCTCCGCCGTGCTGTCCAGATAGACGACTTTCTGATAGCGTCCGTCCTGAAACGGTCCGGTACGGCCGGCCATGACATTCGTATCCAGATAGACCGGATAAACCGGGTCCGGAATGGCGATGCGGATATCGGTGGCAAAAATCTCCTGAATGTTTCCGGTATCGCATTTTGCACCGTCGCTGACAAAAACCTCCTCTGCCTCGATATCGGCGCCCCGCGCCTGGAAGTCGTTCCCGGCGATTTTTTCACGTAAAAAATCATACCCTTGTTCAGGGCCGTAGCCGCGAAATGTGCTGTCTTGCGCCATTTCATCGACCGCGGTGTGAAATGCGGATACACAGGCGTCCGGCAAAGCCCGGGTAACATCACCGATTCCAAGTCGGATAATCTCCTTGTCCGGATTCTGTTGCTGAAAAGCGTTTACGCGTTTTGCGATATTGGCAAATAGATAGCTGGCTTGTAATTTGCTGTAATGCGGATTGATTCGAATCATTCGTTCCCTCGCTTATTGAAAACAGATCAATGTTTATAAATGACACGCGAGCCCTTTGCAAAGGCTGTCTACTCCAATTCCATATTTCCAAGAGGGATGCGCGCCGTCTCTTTGATGGTGGACACAACGATGTGCGACCGGGTTCCACAGACCCCTGGTATGGCACGGATTTGATCCCGAATCAAATGGTTCAGCTCCGATGGGTCGCCGACCCGCACTTTGGCTAAATAGCCGTCATCACCGGCGATAAAATGCACTTCCTGGATTTCGTCGAGTTGCGCCAGCGCGGCACCCACACCTTTGGCTTTCGCAGAGGCCTCAACGGTGATATGGATAAACCCCACCAGACTCCGACGAAAGCGGCGGGGATTCAAGCGTACTTCATAGCCGTCGATAATCCCCTGCTTTTCAAGCTTGCGGATGCGTTCCAAAACTGCCGAAGGCGCCATCCCGATCTGGCGGGCAACTTCCACATTGGGGATCCGGGCTTTGTCTTGCAGGATTTTCAGTATTTTTAGGCTAATCTCGTCAATCATTCTAAGTATATCCAATTTTGCGGATATATATTCTATAATAAATCTATAGTCAAGAATATAATTCTGTTTCAGATTGCGTCAATGAGCCATCAGCGACTTATATATCGATTCTCAAAGAAACAGTCCGGCACGGAGGCCGGCCCTACGCTTTAGGTGCGACGCTCGTGTGCCATAGGGGCTTCGTAGGCCCGCCGCTGAGCAGGCCTTGGGCACGGCCGTGGTTGCCGTTCTAAGCAAGACGGGGACGGAGCCCCATAAGCGCTAATCTGTCCTGAAGATTTTGCAGATTGTCCTTCAATGCAACAGCATCAGCAAGAAAGATAAACGTCCAACATCGAACATCCAACGTCCAATGATAAATTAGGTAGTGTCCATCCATAAATACCGTTCTCCTCTCCCCCTTTAGGGGGAGAGGCTGGGTGAGGGGGTGTGATGTCAAAGCCTTACACCCTCACCCTGACCCTCTCCCTCAAGGGAGAGGGAATAAATGGATGGACACTAGGTATGTTGTCGATCATAAAATGGCGGAGCACAGGGATCTCATTATTCGACGTTCAATGTTCAATGTTCGATGTTCGATGTTCATTACACGGGTCTTCGGGGCGGGGTTCTCCGGCGGCCCTGATGAATCGAATCAGTTGCACAACAAAGCCGAGGCAGAGCGCTGCGCTAATCAGAATAATAAAATTTGCGGCAAAAAAGGTGATGATGAATTCAAATGGATTGGTCAACGCATAGGCCGAGATCAACAACAGCACACCGAACGTTGTGAAAAAAAGGCTGATCAATATCAGTGAGACAAATTTGACGTATGAAACCATCACCTGAATCCTGGATTTCTAAACCGCGTATCAAAAGTGCATTACCATGGTCACCAATTCAACGCAAACGGCCGCTGCCTTAGAGATCTATTGACTTTTGACAGTCGGACCAATATGACCCTTGGCGGATAGGCTTGAAAATGCACAGGAAATCCGATGCAGCGAAACGCAAATAGATCGTCAGACTCTCAGACACAAAAGCATGCGGCCCAACAAGGCCGTCACCTGCCTGCCGCTGCGGCCATGGAAATTGGAAACCTGTTCAAGGCTTTCGATTCCGACTACCCACATAATTTGAAGCTGATGTTGCAATACCTGCTCGATCTGATTGGGGGCAGTTTTGCGGTATACCATCGATTCCGTGAAAAGAATCAACAGGTCTATGTTCAACAGGCGGTTGGCTCTCCGGCAAAGTTTCGGCGCTACGGACGCAGCAGCGGCAGAGTCTGCTATGAAGCCTTTGGTGCGCGCAGACCTTCGGCCATTTCCTTTGATGATTTGCGTTCCACCCCTTTTTGGCAGTCCGATCCAGACCTCAGGCGCTATGGTCTAAAGGCGTTTCTTGGGAGCGGCGTTTGCCTGGACGGAGAGATCATCGGCAGCCTGGCCGTCTATGATAACCAGGCCAGAAAGTTCAGTGCCGATAATCTGGCGGCGATCGAGATGATCGCGGAGATCGTCGCATACCTGGACAAACATCGCCGGGCAGAGCGTCGGCTGAACACCCAACAACAGCACGAACACATGCTGGCGGAAATCACCGCAAACGCGATGTCCACTTTAAGTATCGATCGCTGTCTGACCCAATGTCTGGCTGTTATCGGCAACACCATGAACGCCGACAGTGTGCTCCTGTTTCATGAAGATATGGACGGACATGAGCTTTCCAGCCAGGCAAACTGGTGGCAAGAGGCCGACGCAGGCGCATCACCACCGCGCGACATGTCGGGGCTGATCGCTTTGCCCATGGTGTCACGGGTGCTCTCGACCGGTGAAACCTATCACTGCAATGATACGGAGGCCCTGTCGGACGCCAACGACCGAAAGCTCCTCAGACGCTGTAAGATTCGATCATTTGTTGCATTGCCGCTGCGTCACCAGCAATTTGTTAACGGCGTGTGCTTCGTCTGCATGGCCAAGGCGTCCTATGTGTGGCGTGGTGCTGAAATGAGGATTTTGGAAACGGTGGCCCAGATACTGGCCCAACGACTGAACAGCCGATCCATCACCCATCGTCTGGATGAGAGCGAGGCGCTGACCTACCAGATGTTTCAATTGTCACCTGTGGCGATCTACCGCATCGATTTGGTCCGCCAACGGTTTGTTGCCGTAAACGATTATATGTGCCGGGCCACCGGCTATTCAAAAGAAGAAATTCTGTCGCTCAAACCGACGAGCCTGCTGACAGCCGAAAGCCTGAATCTCTATCGAAGACGACTGAAGGCATTGGTGGAAGACAGGCCGATCTCGAGCAATGTTGACTACGAAGTGATCACCAAGAGCGGCGCCATTGAGTGGGCCAGGCTTCACATTCGACACCTGTTCGAGCAGGGGCGGGTCATCGGCGCGATGGTGGTGGCCCATTTCATTACCGAACAAAAGAAGGTGCGCGAGGAATTGGCCCTGTATCGTCAGGAACTGGAATCATTGGTTCAGGCGCGAACGGCAGAGCTGGCGGAGATCAATCGGCAGCTGCGCAAAGAGATCGAACAGCGGAAACTTACGGCTCTGGAATTGCAGGCCAGCTCCGATCGCCTGCATGAGATGAATACCGCAATGAGCGTGTTGCTGGACAAGCGCAGTGAAGATCATCAGCGAGCCGAAGAGCTGATCCGGCTGAATCTGAAGGAGCTGATCGAACCGTTTTTAAATCGACTTGAGAACAGCGGTTTACGCAGTACCCAAAAGCAGCTTCTGGAAATCATTCGAATGAACCTGGAAGAGGTGCTCGGATCCTCCACACCGGACTTTTCAAGCAAGTACTACATGTTTTCACCCAACGAATTGCAGGTGGCCAACCTGATCCGGCAAGGCAGAACCTCCAAAGAGGTGGCTCGCCTGCTCAACTTGTCCACACGCACGGTGGACTCTTACCGCGACAGCATCCGCAAGAAGCTGGGGCTCAAAAACAAGAAGGTGAACCTGAGAACTTACCTTGCCTCCCTCTGATCAGAAGAACACCCGCGTATGTAGCGGCAGGCCGACATATTCGTAATAAAAAGAATCTGTCTATCCGGTCAATATCGAAAGACAAATCCCGCATAGTACTCCCAGCCCTCCACGTCGACTTCACCGACGGGATCTTCGAAGCTTAGACTCGTTTGGGTAAATCGTGCGCCAATGGTCAACCCCATATTCTCCTGGGAAATGACATCGAATCCGGCGCGGCCGTAAATACCGACACCAAATCCGGAATCGCTTTCGCTTTCCACGGTTTCGCCATCGGCCGTCAAGGTTTCCGTCTCCCGCTGTCCCCATAGGAACAAGGGACCGGCACCTGTGTAGATCCGGACCCACGGAGACGGTTCAACGCTCAGATACCCGCCGAGAAAGATATCGATCAACAGGGCCGAGATGTCGGCCGATACGCGAACGTTGGCACCGCTGCCGCCGCCGGTGACCACAATACTTCGAACGTCGCTCTCCCAGCTGAGAAGAGCTCCGCCTTCCAGGCCATATTTCAATGTGTCGCCGCCATGGCATTGTTGCGTGTCATAGCCCACCAAATTCACGGAATAGTCGTCATCTTCGTATTCGAGGTCATCGGTATCCAATAGGAGTTGACCGTAAACAATATGGGAGGCCAAGGGCGCCTCTTCTTTGGAATCCATCCCATTGGCAGTGTTGAAACAGAGAAATAGCGCTGCAATTGCCGGGACTATCATGTGTTGGAATCGCATGCGGCTTTGCTCCTTGTATGGGGGTCAACCGGCAAGGTTGGGATTTGATTTCGTCGAAATCGAAATCGGGATCGAAATCAAATTGCCCGGTTCCATATATGTTGCAATCTTCCTTTACACAGTAACTCCTGCCGCCCAATCGACTGAGCATTGCAGCAATACGATCCAATGCAATCTTTCGTTATAATTTATCGCAAGAAGGTAAACATCCAGCCTTTCGAGTCCAAGTCCCATCTCTTTTCGATTCCGATTTAGATCCCGATTTCGATTTGGATTAGCCAGCCGTCCTGATATACCATATTATCTTAACGCCT
>JASFGJ010000231.1:0-6756 GCA_050123815.1 Desulfobacteraceae bacterium | reverse complement strand
TATACCGTTTTGCGCATTCTGGACAACGTGGACCAAATTCAGTTTCATCAGTTCCAACAGGGCAAGAAACGTCGCTACGATAAAGCCTTTTTCGCAGCGTTGAACAAACAGGTCCATGAATACGATAGAGCCCTTCTCCTCCAGAACTGAGACGATCGAATTCATGCGGTCTTTGACCGAAAACTGTTCCGTGGCCATGTCCACGGTATGATCTTTACTGACTCTTTGTAAAATATTGTGAAATGCTTCAATCAATTCGAACAATCCAACTTGCATCAATTCCTGATCTCCATCGATCGGAACTTTTGTCTTGGCGCGGCGTGTAAATATCTTGTCTCCAAGCAAATTGCGCTTGGTCAAGGCTTCTGCAACAGACTTGATGCGCAAATATTCAGACAGCGGTCGGACAATCTCGAGTCTGGGGTCTTCTTCCTCATCGCCATCGTCATGGGTCGGCAGCAGCGTTCGAGATTTAATGTGGGTCAAGGTCGAAGCCATCACCAGAAAGTCACCCACGTTATCGATGTTGAGCAGCTTCATCCACTCCAGATATTTCAAATATTGTTCGGTGATCAAGGCGATTGGAATATCGTAAATATCGACTTCATTCTTCTTGATCAGGTGGACCAAAAGGTCCATGGGCCCCTCGAAAACATGTTCGAGCTTGACCTTGTAGCCGTTTTTCAAGTTTGATGATTTGGCGTCTGTGCTATCATTCATGGCTTATTTTAGTAGCTGATTTTAATGGCATTCTTTACTTGTGCCATGGTTTCGATGGCAATTTTCCGGGCTTTGGCACTGCCGTCTGTCATGATCTGCTGTACCAAATCGGGGTTGGATTCGTAGTAGTGGCGTTTATCCCGTATGGAGGCCAGCGCTTCTGTTAACTTTTTTGCCATGATTTTTTTGCATTCGACACATCCGATTTTCGCCGATCGGCAATCATGGTCGATCTGTCGAACTTGTTCCGGGTCCGTGTAAAGCTTATGAAACTCAAAAACGTTGCAAATATCCGGATTTCCCGGATCGCTGCGCCGCATGCGCTGCGGATCGGTGATCATTTGCATCACTTTTGCTGCGATCTCTTCCGGACTGTCCGACAAATAGATGGCATTGCCGTAGCTTTTGCTCATCTTCCGGCGGTCCAAACCGAGAATTTTTGGTGTTTGGGTCAGAATTGCATCGGGCTCGGGGAACACAGGGCCATACAAATGGTTGAATCGGCGGGCAATTTCTCTTGTAATTTCAACATGAGGCACCTGGTCGACGCCAACCGGCACGCCGTTTGCCTTGTACATGATAATATCGGCGGCCTGCAGCACTGGATAGCCGAGGAAACCGAAGGTGGAAAGATCCTTGTTGTTTAATTGAACGATTTGATCCTTGTACGTCGGGTTGCGTTCCAACCAGGGCACCGGCGTAATCATCGACAGAATTAAATAGAGCTCGGCATGTTCGGGTACCTTTGATTGGACAAAGATTGTGCTTTTGTCCGGGGATAATCCTGCACTCAGCCAATCGAGGAGAATATTGCGCACATACTCGGTCAAAGGACCGGGTTTCTCATAATCACTGGTCAGCGCATGCCAGTCGGCCACAAAAAAATAGCAGTCGTACTGCTCCTGCATCTCCACCCAGTTGGCTAATGCGCCAAGATAATTACCCATATGTAAGGGGCCGGTTGGCCGCATGCCGCTTAAAATCCGTTTCTTACCTGTCATATCTCTCTCCAGCCAATCGATTCACAATCATCTACACAATGAGTGCCGCAAATGTTAATCCATAAAACGGTTTAACTTACTGATTCAGCACTTCAGAATCAAGAAAATTGTGTGAAGGATGCTTGGTTGTGCTGTTTTGCCAGGCGACGGACGTGGTCGAGCTCGTCTTGATAGGTCTCCAACTGCCCATTGAGTTTTGCATCCAGGGTGTGATCCAGTATTTTTTTGAAACTGGGCCCCGGCTTGAGGCCAACGCGAATGAGGTCTTTTCCTCCGATGGTCAACTGGACATTCCGTAGCTGATGATAGTAGTCCGATATGGCCTTTTTAATCCTACGGTTTTTCGTTCTGGCCATCATGAATAGGATTAGTTCCGGTTTGAAAGCATGAATCTGCCGATATAAGGCGCTGGCGGATTTGGGTGGATGCAATTCGATGCGGCTGAGGCAGGATTGTGAGCGAAGGCGCTCATGGCACAACAAACGCTCATAGCGGGTACCCAATCCCATTTTCGTGCATATCTCGATGGATGTGGTCAGGCTGCAATGGTGGATCAATGCCATGAAATAGACCGCCCAACGATGATAGGGTTCCTCGATGAACGAGAGGTCGTGCCAGGAGATGACGTCTTTCACGGCATTGAGAAAATCAATGAGCTCCTTGTTCAACTGAATGGACGGGTGGATGACACGCAACAGATCGAAATCGTTCAAGCGGATGATTGCCGGGGTTGGATTTTCCTCTTGCAGAATCAGCCGGATTTCAGAAAAGACTCGTCGACCGCTCAACCGCTTGAAAAAATCCATGGTAACCGCATTGTTGATCAGATTGGCTGTCAGCTTGCCGATGGAAAAACCGAAGCGCTGTTCAAAGCGCAGCGCTCGAAACACGCGTGTCGGGTCTTCGACAAAGCTTAGATTGTGCAGGACCCGAATGGCTTTGTCCTTAATATCTTTTTGAGATGAGAAAAAGTCAATCAGGTTTGCAAAATGCCGAGGGTTAAGCTGGATTGCCAGCGTGTTGATGGTAAAATCTCGTCGGAAGAGATCCAGCTTGATGGAACTCATTTCAACATCCGGCAGTGCCGCCGGCGCACGATAGTATTCAAGCCGTGCAGTGGCGACATCGATTTTATATCCGTCTTCGAAAATGATGACTGCCGTTCCAAATTTACGGTGGGAATGAATTCTCGCTCCGAATTTTTTGGCGAAAACTCGGGCGAATGCGATGCCGTCGCCCTCAATGACGATATCGATATCTTCATTGCTGCGATACAGGAACAAGTCCCGCACGAAACCGCCCACGACATATGCTTGAAATGCGAGTTGCTCTGCGATCATGCCCAGATTTTTCATTGTGTTCATGACGCGGTCGGGTAGTCGTTCCTGCATAAAGTTCAGTATGTTGCGCGTTCTGGCGGGTATGGGGTCTTTGAACGGGTCCGGTGTGTTGTTGTGCGGCAGGCGGGTTTGCTGCACCAGAACATTGAGCAAATCGGTGCGGGTGATGACCCCCACCAGTATGCCGTGTTCAACAACCGGCAGCAGTCGCTGTTTGTGACCGATAATTTTTTCCTGAACTTCCAATAGATCCGCATCCGGTGCAATCGTCGCGATATCTGCCATCATGTAATCTTTAACGGGGACATGGCCCAGGTCGTGAAATATGGTTTTTTCGATGACCTGGCGGGTAATATAACCAATCATATCAGAATGGCCCTCATCATAGGCGACAACTAACGCATTGATATTGTACCGCGTGAGCAGGCTTTTGGCATGCTCGCAGCTGATATCCGGCGAAATGGTTATGGGGGGGGCTGACATCAATTGTCGGGCGAGGTGACGCGCTTTAATTTCTTTGTGCAGTGTCCTGAAAAGCAATTGCTCTACCTGTGTCAACGTTTGCCCTTTGACGGATGCGGCCGCCGCTGAAGGATGCCCTCCACCGCCCAGTGTACGAAGAATTGTCCCTACATCAACCTCGTCGGTCCGGCTGCGGGCCACCACGTAGACTTTGCTTTCCATCTGGGCCAAAGCGAATATGGCATTGATGTCTTCCATTTTGACCATTTTGTGGATCAGAAAGGCAAAATCCGGCAGGTAGTGATCCAGCCGGATCGACGTGACCACAATATCCACGCCGTTGATTCGATAGTGGGACGCCGCCTGAATCAAGTCGTTTAGATAACTGATTTGTTCGGGGCTGATCTCACGCGAAATCAGATTTGCGACGACATTGATGTTGGCCCCTTTTGAAACCAGGTAAGCGGCGGCATCCAGATCATTTGAAGTCGTCGAAGTAAACGTAAACGAGCCGGTATCCTCGTAAATCCCCAAACACATGATGGTCGCCTCTTCAGGTGTTATGTCGATCCCTTTGCCGCGAATCAGTTCTGTGAGGATGGTAACGGTTGCTCCAGTGGATTGAATGGCTTCCACCTGACCCCGGATATCGTTGGCGCTTTCCGGGTGGTGATCATAGATATGGATCTCAAGATCCGGATTCTTCAACACTTGCGATAGTTTTCCAATACGATCCGCTCTGCGCGTATCGACCAGGATCAGGCGACGGACATTTGCGAGTTCAATATCTCGGATTTCAGCCAGGTTGAAAAGATAGACCATCGACTGGATAAAAAAATTGCGTAAATTTTTTTCCTGTGATCCCGGGAAGACGACCAGTGCTCCAGGGTATAGCTTTTGAGCGGCCAACATGGAGGCCATTGCGTCAAAATCGGCGTTGACATGCGTCGTCACAACCGTCAATGGATTGACTGTCTCTTTCCTCGGTGAAACGTTATTGGATGAAGCTGTCCGGGGCATCGATATCTCCTTGGCATGTCAACGGGTTCCGAATCAGGATCCCCTTCCAAAAATACTCATAGACTGATAATTTTAGCAAGAATTACCGGCAGTTTGTTTTTTTCGTATTTGGCCGCTCGACAATTGAACCATTTGACGAAATCGAGCGGTATGATTATTGCAACATGGCGATGAGTTGTGTGAAAGCTATCAGAGGCCGGGCAGTCAAAGTGTTTTGGTACGATAAAAGAGCCAGGCACCGCATTGTTTGCATGGTTGCGGTTTTCTTTAAAATTAATAATTCTGTTGTCGTTTGAACAAGTTTATGATACCAAAATTATGAGAAATTTTACTGATATACGTCATAAACAGGCCTATACACGGATCCGTCCGATGGGGCGGTTGAGACGTCGGCAAGTTCATGAATACGACGATGGAATGCTTTGACGGCTGATGGTGCTAATAATCAAATCGAAAAAGATAGTTAGCTAGGGGGAAATTATGCCGGTGTATCTGTGGGAAGGCAAGAACCGAAACAATCAGATTCAGAAAGGGGAGTTGGAAGCTCCCAGCGAAGATGCGGTTCGCTCTCAATTAAATCGATTGAGGGTTGTACCAAGCAAGATAAAGAAAAAGCCCAAAGACCTTTTCGAAAATGTCGCCTTCCTCCAACAAAAAGTCAAAGAGAAGGATGTTATCGTCTTTTGCCGGCAGTTTTCCACGATGATCGATGCCGGGTTGCCCATCATACAATGTCTGGATATTTTGCAGGCACAGCAGGAAAATCCAACATTCAAGAAGATGCTCAAGACCATTAAAGATTCGGTGGAAAGTGGTGTGACGTTAGCCGATTCGCTGAAAAAATATCCAAAGCACTTTGACAGCCTTTTTGTGAACATGATTGCAGCCGGCGAGGCCGGTGGTATTCTGGATGTCATCTTAAAACGGCTGTCCGGCTACATGGAAAAGGCTGCCAAGCTAAAGGGCAAGGTCAAGGGCGCGATGGTCTACCCAGCGATAACTATCGTTGTCGCGGTACTTGTCGTTGTGGTAATTTTGGTTTTCGTTATTCCAGTCTTTCAAGAGATGTTTGCCGAATTTGGCAGCGCTTTGCCGGCACCGACGCAGATCGTGATCGTTATGAGTGAATTTGTTAAGTCGAAAATCCACTGGATGATCATCGGACTGGTCCTGTTTGCCATTGTGTTTAAAAAATACTACGGCACCGACAAAGGCCGTTTAACCGTCGATGCGCTTATGTTGAAAATGCCCGTTATTGGAATGCTTCTTCGTAAAGTTGCCGTGGCAAAATTCACGCGGACCATGGGGACCATGCTGTCCAGCGGCGTCGCCATTCTCGAGGCGCTTGACATTGTTGCCAAAACCTCCGGCAACCGTGTGGTTGAAAATGCCATTTACAGCGTTCGCAGCGGCATATCGGAAGGCCGCACAATGGCGGATCCATTGCAGGCCAGCGGTGTTTTTCCGGCCATGGTGTGTCAAATGATTGCGGTCGGCGAATCCACTGGTGCTTTGGATGCAATGCTTGAAAAAATTGCCGATTTTTATGATGAAGAGGTGGATCAGGCCGTGGAGAATCTTACCGCTATGATTGAACCGTTGATGATTGTCTTTTTAGGTATCGTCGTCGGTGGCTTGATTGTTTCAATGTATCTGCCCATATTCAAGATGGCCGGTGCCGTTGGTGGTTAGAGCGAGTTTGAATGTTTTTCAATTGAGGTGATGAGAATAAGAGCGTGAAACGTATGTGGCTTGCGCTGGCGAATTGGTTGCATCCGCAGGATCCCAGCGAAGACATCTATCCGAAACTGAAGTGGTTGATGCTCATGCGGGTGGTGTTCACCACCTTCTTGTTCGGATCGACATTGCTGCTGCATTTTCAAACCGATGAGCCACGCATTAAACCTTGGTTCACGATCCTCTATCTGCTGATTGCGACAATCTTTTTTCTCTCTCTTTTTTATGCGCTGATCTCCCGGCGCATCAAAGACCTGCCTCTTTTCGGATATCTTCAGATCAGTATCGATGTATTTATCGTTACACTTATTGTTTACATTACCGGCGGATTTTTCAGCTTCTTTTCATTTTTATACCTTGTGGTCATCATTTATGCGAGCATGATCCTCTATTTGAGGGGAGGTATTGTCTTTTCCTCGATGTGCGGGTTGTTTTATGCGACCGTTATTCTGCTGCAATACGTCGATATCCTTCCG
>JASFGJ010000230.1:0-6772 GCA_050123815.1 Desulfobacteraceae bacterium | reverse complement strand
ACTTGAAACACATTCTGTCTCAAAAAAGCCGGCCATGATACAGCTGCCGATCCCAAGTCGACCTCAATCGCCTGCAAATAAAGCATTTATTGCATCGATCGCTAACTGCAAATGGTGGCATGCTTCTTGATAATACTTGATAAAAAAGAAAAGAGCAGATGACGCGGTCGCCAACGGTGACCCAACTAAAATACATAAACCCAACAAGGTCTGGAAAGGGGGCTTCATGAAAATTTCCGTAGAAAAAAATTTAGTCGAGTTTGTACCGGACAACGATACTGAAACCGCCCAACTCGAATCGTTATGGAACACCATTGTGGACTGTGTAAAATTCAATCGCAAGCTGGTTCCCATTGGGGAGTATGTCCCCAGCAAATCCAATACAGCGCGCTTCGCCATTGAAGACAGCTAATTCCAAACAGAACCGGTACGCTGCAGCGAAGTGCTTTTATCATCACCGGATGTTTGCCTGAATCTAACGCCAGTGGGATTCGGCAAGTGTGCCGTGTAAATGACACGGAAACGAAAACCAATCGGATTCATCAAGGAGGAAGAGGTATGCACAAAGTATTGGTGGCCTATATCAGCAGGACCGGTATGACAGAAAAAATGGCAAATTACATTGCCGAAGGCCTTCGAATCGCCGGGCAGACGGCAGAGGTAAAAAAGATTTCACAAATTAAAAAGGAAACCGAACTGGCGGGGTACGACGGCTATATACTGGGTTGCCCCACCTATCATCGCGATATGACCAACGGGATGAAAAGTTTTCTATTTCTGGCTCAGAAGGCCAACCTCGTGGGAAAGATCGGCGGGGCGTTCTGCTCCTATACCCACAGCGGTGAGTCGGGCCCCATGATCTATGACACCATGCAGTTTGTCTATAAGATGGACATGGTGGACCTGGGAGCGCTGAACCTGAAGGAGCATACCATCGATACCCAGGAAGGGACCAAGGCGTGCCAGGATTACGGCAAAGCCATCGCCGAGAAACTAGGTTAAATCAATCAGAAGCCCATCTTCTCGGGTGGCCGGCGCTCCGGAACGTATTGATGTTCGATGGTCCCGTCGTTCCAAGCCTTTGAGACATACAAATTGCAATAGCAACTGCCATATTCTTCGACATCCGGAGCGCGGTAGACACAGGGGCAAATGATATCCTTATCGGCGTCGCGGTCGCCGGACGCCAGACGGCATGGGCAGACCATGTATCCGTATCGCTCCTTGTTGATCAACAGTGCCTCGAGCAGGCCATCCACATGCTCTCTGTCGTTGCTGAAACAGTACCCTTTGGCCTCCTGGATTTTTTTTAACGTATCATAGAGTTTGGCCGTATCCATTATAATCCCAAGGCCTCCTTGATCTCGTCCTCTTTGTAGCCCACGATGACCTTCTCACCAATCATGATGGTTGGAAAGGAGCACTTGGGGTTGAGTTTTTTTACATCTTCCAAAATGGCCTTGCGCTCGTCTCCTTCCAGCAAGTCCACATCCACGAATTCGTACTGGACCGTACAATCGGACAAGAACTTTTTCGTCGATTTGCAGTGACTGCAGGTGCTGAGAGAATAAATCTTGACCTCTTTGTCTGCCATGCCGCCTCTCCCTTTGAATAGAGTTTTGCGTGATTGCTCAAAGAGGTAAATAATACACGTTATCGGGAAATGCAAACTAGCGCCCATCGCAAGATAACCCGATATCCACGCTGGATGGGTAAAAATGGTTGAATGCGAAAACAGTTGTTGACACACAAAATTAAACAAGTTAATAAAATTAGTAATTGTTACTATTAAGCTCCTCTTGATTTCGGTCCCGGTATGAATTGCGGCGCCAACACACAGATCAACATACTGTAAAATTTAAAAAAATAACCTTTCCACGGAAGGAGGGACAATGCCCGAAAAAAAAGTTATTACAAAAAAGGAAAAAAAAGAGGTGCCTGTCAGCGATTTGACAACCTGCTCGGCCACCCAGCAGATGTTGCTCAAGGCGCGCAAGGATGGCGTTGAAATTGCGTTTGATCGGGCCCAAAACATGAAAGCGTGTCCCATCGGTGCCGACTCCGCGTGCTGCAAACACTGCTTCATGGGGCCCTGCCGCCTCAATTCCAAAGATCCTTACGGAAAAGATGGCGTATGCGGCGCCACCATCGATACCATCATGGCGCGCAACTTCGCCCGCAATGTGGCGGCGGGAGGTGCGGCGCACACCGACCACGGCATGGCCATGCTGGAATTGTTCCGTGAAGTGGCCAGCGGCCATATCAAAGATTACGAAATCAAGGATGTTCCCAAGCTGGAAAGCGTCGCCCAGTCCGTCGGCATCGAAACCGAGGGACGCAGCGTCCAGGAGATTGCCGTTGACCTGCACAAGGAGCTGGAAAAAACCTACACCCAGGTTGATGGCGAGATCCCCTTTGCCAAACGTGTACCGGAAAAAACGCTGGAAAACTGGCGAAAATACGGACTTGTGCCGCGCGGTGCGATGCGCGAGATCATGGAATTGATGCATCGTACACACATGGGTGTTGACCAGGATTATGAGAACATTACCCGCCAGTGCAGTCGTGTTGCGCTGTCGGACGGTTGGGGCGGCTCCATGGTCGCTACGGAAATATCGGACATCATGTTCGGCACCCCTTCCCCGGTCGCCGTTGAAGTCAACATGGGCGTGCTGAAAGAGGACCAGGTCAACATCATTGTGCACGGCCATGAACCCAATTTGTTTGAATCTATGATCGCATCGGTCAATGAACCGACGCTGATCGAAGCGGCAAAAACCGCCGGGGCCAAAGGCATCAACCTGGTCGGTATGTGCTGCTCCGGCGCCGAAGTGCTGGTGCGACACGCCATCCCGCACGCCGGCAACTTCATGTCCACAGAAGCCATCCTGGTGACCGGTGCCGTTGACACGATGTGCGTCGACGTTCAGTGCATCAAGCAAGGGCTTGTGAAAGTCGCGGAGTGTTATGGAACGCCGTTGATCACCACCAACCCGCGCTGCAAAATCGAAGGTGCCACGCACATTGAATTTCATGAGCACAATCCCAAAGATTGCACCGATGATATCGTGATCAAGGCCATCAGCCGGTTCAAGAATCGCAAGGCTAAGGTGGAAATTCCTAAAAACGTGAGCATCGGCGTTCACGGCTTTTCCCACGAGTATATCAATTACATGCTCGGCGGCAGTTTCCGCGCCTCCTATACCCCGCTGAACGACAACATCATCAACGGACGCATCCGCGGCGTGGCCGGTGTTGTGGGCTGCACCAACCCACGGCAGAAGCAGGACTATGTCCACGTCGAGCTGGTCAAAGAACTCATCAAAAACGATGTATTGGTGGTTCAGACCGGATGCTCGCAAATCGCTTTGGCTAAAGCCGGTTTGACGACACCGGAAGCCGCCCATCTGGCCGGTCCGGGACTGTCGGAGGTCTGCGAGACCGTCGGTATGCCGCCTGTGCTGGGTTGCGGATCGTGTGTGGACAACAGCCGGATTCTGATCGCCTGTGCCGAAATGGTAAAAACCGGCGGTCTGGGCGACAGCATCGCCGATCTGCCTGTGGCGGGCTGCGCGCCGGAGTACTTCAGTGAAAAAGCCATTTGCATCGGTCAATACTTCGTTGCCTCAGGCGTCTATACGGTATTCGGCGTCACCTTCCCGATTGTGGAAAACACCAAGTTCCATGCCCATCTGTTCGACAAACTGGAGAGCGAACAGGGAATGGGCAAATGGGGATTTGCCACAGATCCACTGGAAATTGCACGATTAATGATTTCCCACATCGATAAAAAGCGCAAAGCTCTGGGCATTGACAAAGCGCGCGAGCGCGTGCTCATGGATATGGCCGATCGGCGTGATATCGCCTGATGAACCGGGAAACAGTCATCAGTTGACAACCCATCCATCAAGAGGGCTCCCATGACGGGAGCCCTCTATTCATTAGAGTCAATTTATGTCGCACACCCCACCTGGCGCCGGAAAAAGCAGTTTCGATCTCATCGATCCCGACCTGCTACTGCGTTCGATGCAGTTGAGTCCCGGTATGACGGTTCTGGATCTGGGCTGCGGTGCCGGCAACTATACGCTGGCCGTGGCAAAACAATTACAGGCGCCCGGCCGTGTCATCGCCGTCGATCTGTGGCAGGAGGGGCTCGCCTTACTGCGACAAAGCGCAGAATCAATCGACACCGTCCCAATCGAGATCCACACGGCAGATATTCGCCGCGAACTGCCCATTGCCGATGACTCCGTCGATCTGTGTTTGATGGCCACGGTTCTGCATGATCTGGTCCATGAGAGCGACGACACGACGTTTCTCTATGAAATCGGCCGGGTATTAAAATCCAGCGGTGTATTGGCAGTGGTGGAATTTAAAAAACAGGACGGCCCGCCGGGACCGCCCAAAGCCATCCGCCTGCGACTGGAGGAGGTTTCGGCCCTGTTGCTGAGGGTGGGCTTTATGCGATTCAGCGGGGTTGTCGAGTTGGGGGACCACACCTATTTCGCCCAATTCAGACGATTGTCGAGTTGACGTCCAAGTCTCGAAAAGGCTTGCGGCAGCCTTGCCGGCCGCCGCGATATCAGGGATAGATAACAGCTGAACCAGCGTTATCCACTCCCATTCAGATAATGCCGTCTCAATGGCCCCGCCCCATCGGATGAGGGTGTTCCACCCAGGTCCGACAGCCGGACTCCTGACGCCACTATCGGTCAAAATCCAAGGCGCACCACTTGTTGATGGTCACATGCGTAAAGCGATCCATCCGATCCACGGTGCCGTCGTTATCATTATCATAGGAGGCTGAGACAATCCTTCCGGAGGCGTCATAGGCGTATGTCGTCCGCTCATCCACGATGCCGTCTCCGTTGTTGTCAAACTCGCGCAGCGTTCGGCTCCCGTTGGCGTTGTAGGCAAACGTGGTACGCTCATCCGCGATATCGTCGCCGTCGTCGTCGCGCTCTTCCAAAATCCGGTTGCCCTCGGCATCGTAGCCGACCCGATACCAGTTGTCGATGGTGCCGTCGCCGTCGGTGTCATTGGCAATGCCACTAAACAATCCGTTGGCGTCGTATGTCCATGTCGTACGGTTGTCCACGATGTCGTCCGCGTCAGTATCGTATTCGCACATCGTGCGGTTGCCGTTGGCGTCGTAGGTGTAGGTTGAGCGATAGTTCACGGTGCCGTCGTTGCCATAGTCGACTTCTCTGGTAATCTGGTTGCCGTTGGCATCGTAAGTGTAGGTTTCGCTGTCATCGATGGTGCCGTCGAAGTCGTCATCATCCTCGACAGCGGTCAGATTGCCGTTGGCGTCGTAGGTGGAGGTCGAGCTCATGTCGACGATGCCGTCACCATCCCAGTCGCGTTCATAATAGGTCTCATCGCCGAAAGCGTTATGCGTCCTTGTCACCCGATCAACCAACAAGCCGTCCCCATCACTGTCGTAATCGTGACGGATCTCGTTGCCGTTGCCGTCAAAAACGTATACATCCCGCTCATCCGCAATGCCGTCGCCATCGATGTCGTCCTCGGCCAAGGTTTGATTGCCATAGGCATCGTAGGCCCAGACTTCGCTTCTGTTCGCCACCCCATCGGCATCGTCATCATACGCACGAAGCGTCCGGTTGCCCGCGGCATCGTAACCATAGGCGATACGGTGATCGGCAGTACCGTCCATATCCGTGTCACTTTCAATGGCAGCCACGGCGTCGATGGATGGGGTGAGCCCCAAGCCGTCATACAAGTGGTCCAGGGCATAGAGATAATTGACCCGGGCGCGGGAGCCTCCCCAAAGCCCAGCGCCGCGGCCGGCAGCCAGCAGACTGCGCAAAGCAAACCCTTCCCCAAAGCGATAGAAGGATTGATCGAAGTCCAGGATGACACCCACGGCCAGATTGTGCATCTCGGCCGGAACCTGGATGCCGTCGGCGGCATCGCCGTTATCATCGATGGTCTGCAGGAACACCGCGATGTTGATGACCCGGTCCAGTGGCGTGGCCCCGCGTTGGTTCATCATTTGATGCATGGCGCGGTAAATATCCGACTGGCTGGTGGGCGGCGTCATGCCCGCCAGGTCGAACGGCGACAGGGTCGCAGCGCCGGTCGCCTCACCGATCAAAATGTCGCCCACCAAAAAACGGACCGTTTCACCGGAACGGTACTGGAATTCACCCTGGGCATTGGTCTGGCCGGCCATTGTAGCCGTTTCGTAATAAAGCCCCGATACCGGTCCGTCGACAAATCGACCGGTCCGGAGACCGTTACCGCCGCCCCCACCGCTGCTGCAAGCGGTCAACACAAAAGCGAAAAGAACAACGAAAGTACTGCAGTTCGGATGATACCGTCTGTTCATGGTGTTTCTCCTTTTAGAAGTTCCACAGAAATACAGCCATACGCGCTTCATCAGAGCATCTCCTTTTGGGTTGGACCGAATGCAGCCGGTCGCCGAATCGTCATTCAGCTTGCGGCGTGAAAATGTCTTTCAGTGATGGTTGCTATCTGCAATGGACGCAACGATAGGGAAAAGCTTGCAGGTGGCAAAAACTTTTGCTGAAGGAAGATGATATGGGCGATATTGCCCATCGCTCCCTTGGCGATCGGGTCTGGAATTGACTACCGAAAAATTGGGAATTCAACTACCCAATCGATCGTTATCTTATCCATCCCCCCCTTGAAAATACGAGAAATATTGGAGGCACAACTATTGCATTACATTGATGGTGCGTCACGAAGTCAATCACGGAGCCGGATCCATGATTCAGGCTCGCACCAA
>JASFGJ010000229.1:0-6779 GCA_050123815.1 Desulfobacteraceae bacterium | reverse complement strand
CCCATAAGCCTTTGAAAATGTTCTTAATGTTACTATCGGCAGATCGGCATCGAGATAACTGTCAATCCCGGACCAGCGATTGTCCCGCACAAACTCGGCATAGGCTTCATCGATGACAACCACGACATCGGACGGCAGGGATTTGACGAATGCGTCAAAATCGGGCCTGGAAATCATCGCACCGGTCGGATTGTTGGGATTGCAGATAAAAATCATCCGGGTGCGGGGGCCGACCGTTGCACGCACCGCATCCAGATCGATGGCCATCCCGTTCAGCGGCACCTTAACCGGTACAGCGCCGGCGCTCTGCGCCACGCGGGTGTATACCAAAAACGACGGCGTCGGTATGATGACCTCATCACCCGGCTGCAGGAACGACAGGGAGAGCAGACCGAGAAGCTCGTCTGAACCGTTTCCAATGACAATGTGCTGCGTTTCGACATCATGTCGAGCGGCCAGGCGGTGCAGCAGCGCGTATCCCGGCTCTTCCGGATAGCGATGCATGTTCCTGCAGGCCGCCACAATGGCCTCTAAAGCCTTTGGAGAGGGCCCCAGCGGGTTTTCATTGGAGGCCAGCTTGATGGAATCGGTAATGCCATACTCTCTTTCGAGGGCCTCGAGGGGCTTTCCGGGAATATATGGGGAGATATCGTTTATATGCGAAGGAATCGGTAGTTTCATGGCATCTCTCTTTCAGTTCCGGTTCCACGGTACCGGGTCAGCGTGCCGCATCGACACCGGCATCCACAGCTTTCATATTCAAAGGGATCAATTTGGGCTTCTTTGCAAACGACGCCTCGACGCTCTTTTTTAGCGTCTCGATCGGCACGATGCCGGTACGCGCCACAAACGCGGCCAGGGCGACGACATTGGCAGCCTTGGCGTTGCCAATATCCTTGGCGATTTCCACCACGGGCACTTTCAGTACATCGCAGTCATCCCGTCCGGCATCCGCGGAAATCAAAGAGGAGTTGATGACGATAACGCCGCCCGGTTTCAAGGTTGGTGCGAACTTTTCCAGTGACGGACCGTTCATGGCAACCAGGTGAAGGGGGCTCTTGATAATGGGAGAGGCGATGGGTTTATCGCTGATCACCACGGTGCAATAAGCGGTGCCGCCGCGCATCTCGGGACCGTACGAAGGCACCCAGGCCACCTCAAACCCCTCCTGCATGGCCGCTTTCGCCAGCAGCGTGCCCATCATCAGTATTCCCTGCCCTCCAAAACCGGCAAACTTCACTTCGTTTTGCATACCCTCTCCTCGAATATACGCATCATAGTAGAATCGATGTTTCCAATTTTAACAGGTTCAAATCCTTCAACCGGCCAACCGGCGTAACCGGCAAAACCGGCAAAACCATTTTACGCTTCAGGCGTTTTAAACTCACCAATCGGATAGAATGGCAGCAACTCCTCTTCGGCCCATTTGATCGAATCCATGGGGGTCATTCCCCAATTGGTCGGACAGGTGCTGATGACCTCCACAAATGAAAAACAACGGTTCTCCAACTGATAGTCGAACGCTTTGCGAATCGCTTTTTTGGCTTTGTTGATAAATTTGGGTTTGATGACCGCCTGTCGGGTAATGTAGCCCGGTGTGGCCAGTGTCGCCAACAGCTCCGACATCCGGATGGGCATCCCCACATCGTCGGCTTTGCGGCCAAAGGGTGATGTGGTGGTTCGCTGCTCCGGCATGGTGGTGGGAGCCATCTGACCGCCGGTCATGCCATAGACGGCGTTGTTCACGAAAATCGCCGTAAATTTTTCGCCGCGGTTTGCGGCGTGCACGATCTCGCTCATGCCGATACTGGCCAGATCACCGTCTCCTTGATAGGTAAACACCACCAGATCAGGCCTGACGCGCTTCATACCGGTGGCCTGGGCCGGGGCGCGGCCATGAGCGGCTTCCTGAAAATCACAATCAATATAATTGTACATCAAAACGGCGCACCCAACCGGTGCGATTCCCACCGTCCGATCGCGAATATCCAATTCATCGATCACTTCGGCCACAAGCCGATGAATGACTCCATGCGTACATCCCGGGCAGTAGTGTGTGGGTTGATCCGTAAGTGCCCGAGGTTTTTGAAAACTCTTGGCCATGGCGTTAGCTCCTCATTCTTTTCGCAAGGTAATTATGCACCTGACAATTTGGCGTGCACCATCTCGATGATTTCCTCCGGTGTGGGGACCTCACCGCCGCACTTTCCATACCAATGAACCGGGCAGACACCATGAATGCAGCGCTCGACATCTTCGACCATCTGCCCCATGCTCATCTCCACGCTCAACACCAACTTACAGCTCGATTTGCGGGCGGCCTCGCGAATCGCCGTCTCCGGGAATGGGAAAAGTGTTTGAGGCCGCAGCATACCGACCGGCACGCCCTGTTCCGCGAGCGTATCGATGGCGGTTTTACAGACCCGGCTCATCGTACCATACGAAACGATCAGGAGGCGATATTCGGAATCGAGGTGATACGCTTCGTATTGCACCTCCTCTTTTTTCATCCGCTCATATTTTGCTCTCAGCAGAAGGTTATGCTCGTTCAGAACTTCAGGATCTAAATAGAGACTGCGGACGATATTGCGTTTTCCGCCACCGCGTCGCCCGATGCCGTTGGTGGCCCATTCGTCTTTGTTGAGCGGCTCCACCGTAAGATCCTCCCGAAACTCGACCGGTTCCATCATCTGTCCGATCAATCCATCGCCAAGGATCATCACCGGGTTGCGATATTTTTCAGCCAGGGCAAAGGCCTGCATGACCATTTCGGCAGCCTCCTGAACCGTAGCGGGCGCCATCACCAGCAACCGCACGTCACCGTGGCCGATACCTTTGGTCGCCTGGGAATAGTCGGCCTGGGACGGAAGGATGCCTCCCAACCCCGGACCGCCCCGCATGATATTGACAAACACGGCCGGAATCTGGGCGCCGGCCATATAACTGATGGCTTCACTCATCAGACTGATGCCCGGGCTGGAGGAGGTGGTAAATACCCGCTCCCCGCATGCCGCCGCCCCATGGATCATGTAAGAGACAGCCACTTCGCTTTCACCCTGCAAAAAAACACCGCCGACCTCCGGCAATCGCCAGGCCAAATACTCCGCAACCTCCGACTGAGGGGTGATGGGGTAGGCGAAATAGTTCAGGCAACCGGCCCGGATAGCCGCTTCGGCGATGGCCTCATTGCCTTTCATCAACACTTTGGACATATCGATTCCCCTTTATTTGCCGCATTGCTCGGCGTCTTCAACCTCGGTAATTGAAATGGCCACATCCGGACACATGGTACAGCAGATGGTGCACTTGATACAATCATCGGGTCGTGCCTGATAGGCAGGAAAATAGCCTTTGGTGTTCACCTGTTTGGAAATCTCCAAGACATTTTTAGGGCAAACACCGACACATAGGCCACAGCCTTTGCACAAGTTCTCTTCGATCTGATAACAATGGGCCATACCCTCAAACACCTCCTGTGATACGGTTCTGGTTAAGAAATCAGTGCGTTTGCCTTCTTCCAGGGCGGCACCAACTGCCGGTGAATCGGCAATACCGGACAGCCAAATTCGCTTTGTTCCGGCTCCGGCAATACGGCCGGCGAAGCTGTGATCCACTCCAGTGGCAATCCGCTCGCCGCCTCAAGCCGCTGCAAAAAGTCATATCCGAAGCGGATATCGTTTAATGTAGTCTCATCCATCATGTTGGCGTTTCCAACCCACCCGCTGACAGGCAGTCGGGCGCTGGCTTCAATGGCCCGACGCACCTGCAGGCACCCTTCGACCGTATCGGTATTGGGCCGGTATGGATTGACCACCTGAAGCATCCGCGGTTGAGGATCCAGGTTCTTGATAACGTCCGCCAACGCAGCCAGAACCGTTGCCCCCACATCGTCGCCTCCGACATCCAAAATGGCAACGCCATCAGGATGCTGTATCATTCCGGAAACCTGGGGCGTAAGAATAGGCAGGTCTGCGTGCAGAAGGTGCTCAGGCGGCAGGACCACCTCAATACCGAGTTTGTTGAGTACCTGCCGCGCTTGGCGAGTCCGAAAGTAGGGATTGACAAGATCCAGATCGGCCACCCGGACCTGATGTCTCCGGCGCTTCTGATCAATGGCCAGGTTTATCGCAACTTCCGTTTTACCGCTACCGTAGTTCCCTACCAATATAATGACACCTGAAATACGAATATTCACCGCTATTTTCCTTTGAACAGACAACCTAACAATCTATTGGGTATACCAATGGGTGTCAAGCGGTCTATTCCATGGAGCCTCATTTTTTGATTTGGCATTTCGTCGGCCATCCTTTATGGTACATCTATCCGATGAAACCAAAACCGATGGCTGCCATGACGACAATTTCCCTCGGCGTGGAACAATTGATTCAGACGCCTCCGACAAACCTTCGCGACAAGCGGCTCGGGCTGTTATGCAACTCCGCGTCCGTCGATCACGATCTGGTCCATTCGCGGCTGCGCCTTCACGAACGATTCGGCGACAGGCTTACAGCCTTGTTTTCCCCGCAGCACGGCCTGTTTGCAGAAAAGCAGGACAACATGATCGAATCGGACCATCGCACAGACCCGGTATTGAGGATTCCGGTCTTCAGCCTATACAGCCAGACCCGCATCCCATCCAAAAAGATGTTCGACACCATCGACACCCTGCTGATCGATCTGCAGGATGTCGGCACGCGCGTCTACACGTTTATTTACACCATGTCCTATTGCCTTGAAGCCGCGGCGAAATACGACAAGCAGGTGATCGTTCTCGATCGTCCCAACCCCATCGGCGGGAGCATGATCGAGGGCAACTGCCTGCAACCGCAGTGGCGCTCGTTTGTGGGAAGATATCCGCTGCCCATGCGGCACGGCTTGACCATTGCCGAATTGGCGCAACTGTTCAACCAGCAATACGCCATCAATTGCACATTGGACGTGATTCCCATGCAGGGATGGAAGCGGGACATGCTTATTACCGAAACGGATCTGCATTGGGTGGCGCCGTCACCAAATCTGCCAACACCCACTTCCGCGCTGGTATATCCTGGTCAGGTCATTTGGGAAGGCACCAATGTGTCGGAAGGCCGCGGCACCACCCAGCCCTTTGAGCTCTGCGGCGCCCCTTACATCGACCCGCTTCGATTACTCGAGGCGCTGAATCCCGAGGACACCCGAGGCATCATCCTGCGGCCGGTAGAGTTTGAACCCACCGCTCAGAAATGGCAGGGCCAGATCTGTCGGGGGTTTCAGTTGCATGTGTCAGATGCCCGGGCCTATCAGCCCTACCGCACCAGCCTGGCTCTTTTGCAGGCGGTGTGTCATTGCCACGGCGATCAATTCAAGTGGAAATCGCCGCCGTACGAATACGAGTATGAACGAATGCCCATCGACCTGATCCTTGGGGATAATGCGATTCGTGAATCATTGACCGGTGGGATCTCAATGGGGGAGATGATTGAGCAATGGTCTGATGAATTAGCGGCGTTTGATGCGCTTCGTCGGAAGTATTTCCTTTACAAATAAAAAGACCCCTATCAGTCATATACAGGTGTTCGAATGGACACATGCCGGCCCGCATTGGTTTTCCACACGAACCGTTTAGACAGACAGAGGTCTTAAACCGGATTGAGGGACTCGCTTAAGCCTTGTCGGACTTGAGCGTTTCGATCTCTTTTTTCAAATCATCGATTTCTTGTTTGTATTTTTCGGGATCCTGGGTGCTTGCCCCGGCGTCTTCATCCTCTTTTTTCCAGGAGTCTTTGAGTTCATCGAATCCCAGGTAGATGGCTAAACCGCCGCCAATAAGAAGGATGATGGGAATGGCCCCGGCCAAAAGGTCGAAGAAATCACGCCAGAATATGCCCAGGCCAATAAGTCCGACTACTGCTGCAATCGAGCCGCCGATTAAAGTTTTCATAAAAACACAACCTCCTTTGGTTCAAACGAATGTCAATATTGCTGCAACTATTAAACTTATTATTGGTTGTCACCCGGTTCGCTCATGCTGAACGACCATTTGTCACGAACCAATGGTGCTTCTTATAAGTTTGGAATATCACCCGGAAATGTCCGCT
Source organism: Desulfobacteraceae bacterium (assembly GCA_050123815.1). Taxonomy (GTDB): domain Bacteria; phylum Desulfobacterota; class Desulfobacteria; order Desulfobacterales; family Desulfosarcinaceae; genus JARRKU01. The sequence goes on along the minus strand of JASFGJ010000229.1, from coordinate 702 downwards.
AATACCGCATGAAAGTAGATTACAGGCAATATCATAGCAGGTCGGATAGCGCAAGTTTATTTTGAGGTATCTATCCATACTGAAAACTGTCAGATCATCAATTGCAAAGCGCATAGGATTCTGTTAGTTTTTTAGCCGATACACACACGTTTAAACCCCTTAATCAAAAGCCACTTGATAGGATTGGATCGAATAGGACAGTTTATGGCGAATTCACGGGACGGGCTCATTTCCAGGTGGCGCACCCGCATGCGCCGGTTGTTGGACTACCTGCTGGCCGGCACACACAATCACTTTGTTTTTCATTTGCCTTCGCGCATCGGCTTCGTACCATGGCTGCTGGAACGGATATACACCGGCATCCGCATCGATGAGGAACAACAGGAGGTGTTGCGCAACCTCCCGACCGATGCCATCGTCGTCTATACCATCAAGTTTAAAAGCTACTTTGAGTTCCTTTTTTACCATACCTTGTACCGCAAGCGAAAACTCCCGGTACCTGAGCTGGGATTTGGATTCCGCCCGTTGCTGCTGCAGCGGCTTTCGAAAATCTTGCGCGCCCTGCTGGCGCATATTGACTGGCTGATAAGCCATCGCCACCGTCTGGACCCGTTTAAAAACGGCTATTGCCAGGAGCAACTGCTTAAGGGCCGAACAGGATTGATACCACTTGTCGAAAAGCACGGTTTCTACCGTCGATTC
>JASFGJ010000228.1:0-6810 GCA_050123815.1 Desulfobacteraceae bacterium | reverse complement strand
CGTTTTGTCCCGGGTGACGATTACGTCGGTATGCCCCGAACCGTATGTGTTGATATGCTTCAGCGCCGCGCTCATGCTCGGAACCACCTTGATGCTGATGATGTAATCGAGATACTCGGTCTGCCAATCGGCCTCATCCGCAGCGAGCACATCGATCACTTGACGGGTCTGGTCGCAGCCCCGTATCTCGACCTGTTTGGCTTCCAGAGCCGATTTCAGAAGCGGCAAGACCCTTTCGGCCACTTCTTGATGAATCAGCAATGTTTCGGCTGCGTTGCAAACCGCCACGTACTGGATTTTGCTGTCCACGGCAATCCGGACCGCCATATCGTCATCGATCTGCTTGTCGAGGTAGATGTGACAAATCCCATCGGCGTGGCCCAGCACCGGAATGTGCGTATTGTCCATGATGTGTTTGACAAAGGCGTTGCTGCCCCTGGGGATGATCAAATCGATGCTGCCGTCCATGGCCAGCATGTCCGCCACATCGTCGCGGGTCTCCATCAATCCCAGCCAGCCTTCGGGAACACCGGCGGCGACGGCGGCGTCTGAAATCAGATCCGCCAGAATTCGATTGGTCCTGGCGGCCTCGCTGCCGCCTTTGAGCAGTACGCCATTGCCGCTTTTCAAACACAGGGATGAGATCTGAACCAGTGCGTCCGGACGCGATTCGAAAATCACGCCGATGACCCCGATGGGGCAACTCACCTTGAAAAGTTCAAGGCCTTGGTCCAGTTCAAGGGCGCTGATGGTCTGGCCCACCGGATCTTCAAGACGTATCAGGCTCTCCAAGCCGGCACAGGCCTCATCGATTTTGGCTTGGTCGAAACGCAGGCGTTTGAGCAGCGGTGCCGCCAGCCGGGCCTGCTCGGCATGTTGCATATCAATGGTGTTGGCCTCGACGATCGCGCTGCGATTAAGATCGAGGGACTTGGCAACGGCCCCAAGGGCCTTGTTTTTAATATCTGCGGGAACGGCTGCCAGTTCGATGGCGGCCTTTTTCGCCCTGGTCGCTATCTGTGCAATATCCATTATTCCTCCCAAATCAGACCTCTTTTCAAATAATTGCTCCTACATACACCTACCGCCTAAAAAAAACAACGGACCAATAGAACGGTTTGGCCAGTTAAGCCGGTTGTGCCGGTTGGCCGGTTCAAGAGCCTGTCGCGGTCGGGATTGGGATTGGGATTGGGATCCATAAGCGACAGGCTATTTGTCATTTTTCGAGCACGTATAAAACACATGGGGTTGTAACACATCGATCATATAAAGGAAATAATAGTAGATCCGCACTGTTCTCTCCCCCTGAGGGGGAGAGGAATATTGCAGCAGACCTTCTCACCCTGAGGGGAGAGGAATATTGAAGCCGACATTCCTCACCCTGCGGTGAGAGTAATATTGGACTGCCGACCTTCTCACATTGAAAGAAAGAGGAATCTTTCGTTTTCGTACCTCCCACTCTGAGGAGGAGAGAACTATTTCGTAGCGGCCTCTCCTTCTTAAAGGAAGAAGAGAATAATATCGTACAAGCCGGTAAGAAGGGTAACAGATTAAACCGGGGATATGGGTACCATTAGGGTAACAAGACGCAGCGTCTCCGTTTACTCAGGGATAAGCCCGTTTTGTTTCATCAGGGTTTCGATGGCCTGGCGTGTTCCGTCCGGGTCTTGGGCCCGCCGCCCTTCGCAGTAGATTTCGATGGTGCGCTCGGTCAGCGCTGTTGTCTTTTGCCGGATGGTATCTTTTGCGGAAGCCAGGATCTCCCATTGGGGGTCGTTGAGAAATCGATCAAAGGCGCGCACGAATTCACGGCACAGCAAGGGGAACAGGCCCTTGACGAAAGCCATATAGAGGCCCAAGGCAGCCGTATGGCGATGCGCGACGATGAAGCTGAGCGCTCCATTGGCTCCGGTATCGGCCAGTATATCCTTCAAGGTGCGGACAAACATCTCGACAACGGTGTGCGGATAGTCTGAAAGGATCTGCCGCCACAGCTCCCGATCGAATGCCTGCTCTTCGAGTTCGCCCACTTCATGCCACAGGTAGACGGTTTGCTGGACCTCCAAGAGCGTTTTCATATGGCTTCGGATGGACTCCGGCTCGGCGTTCGGCAGGCCGCAGGCCTGCATGGCCAGGGCCAGCGGCCGTCGACCGGCCTTGTTGATGTACATGATCTGATCCCATAAAAACATGCGCCCGGCGTCGCCGCGCAATACAATCTGATCGTCCTGAGAAAAGGCCGGCAGCGTCAGCAGATCACGGGCATATTCACGCCCCAGATGCCAGACGGTATGTCCCGCCACAGTGCTCTTTTTGTTGATATCGGCCAAAAAAAAGGTAGGCTTCAGGCTATGGGCATAACCGGCGCCATAATAAGATCCGTGCGGATTCAACGCTGCATTGATGTGCCGGGTGTCGAAGGGGTCAAAGCGGTCACCGTTAAGCGTCAGCGGCGCAAACGCCTCCGACGTCAGAGATTCCCAGGCGTGCTCTTTTTCACCGATCCAGTCGAGCACTGCGTCTGCATCGCCCTCCTCCCAGAAAGGGATGTTATGCTCCCACTTGTAAAGATCACGCAGCCGCATGGCCAATCCGCACACCGAATAGATACCGGCATAGCGGGCATCGGTCACATCGCAATTGCGCAGAACCTGGCGGGAAAAATCAGTGAAATCCAAAATAGCCGCCCCTTCAATTGTTGTTGGCCCCTTTTACCATTCTAAGCCGGCATCCATTGCTGTCAACATGTTTCCGGACAACATGGTTATCTCCTTAATTGGATAAGGCTTACCCCAACATAATGCATTGTATCATGGCTGCATGCGATCGCCTTGGCCGCAGCCGGGTCAACCATTGAATTTCCATTAAAGGCATGATAGGGGAGTATAGCTTTTCATGCAGGTATGAGGTCGTCGATATGCTGGGCCCTACCCCCCACCACATTGTAATTAACCACCCCAATAACAGGAGGGAAGAGATGCGTAAACTATCAATAGGCGTGATTCTGTTACTCGTGGCCGTCATGGCTTTTGGATTGACATCATGCAGCAAACAAAGAGAGCAGGTCATCAAGATCGGAATCAACGCCCCCATTACCGGTGATATTCCCAAGGTCGGCGAAGGTTCGAAATTAGCCGCCCAAATGTGGTTGGCGGATATTGAAAAGGCTGGTGGTTTGGATGTCGGTGGGACAAAGTATAAGGTCCAGATCGTGGTCGAAGACAATGAATCCAAGGCGGAATCCGCGGTTAAGGCCAACACCAAGATGATCACCGAAGACGGCGTACTGGCCATCGTCGGTCCGCAGGCATCCAGCCAGGCCGTACCGGCGGGCGATGTGGCCAACAATTATGAGACACCGATGATCAGCCCCTGGTCCACCAACCCCAACACCACCAAAGACCGTCCCTATGTATTTCGCGGCTGTTTCCTGGATCCATTCCAGGGACCGGTGGTTGCCAATTTCATCAAGGACAAATTCAACTATTCCAAAGCCGCCGTGTTGTTCGACGTTGCCAGCGACTACCCCAAAGGCCTGGCCGAATTCTTTAAAAAGGCCTGGGAGGAGAAAAATGGACCAGGCTCTGTGGTGGCGTACGAAAGCTTCACCACAAAGGACACCGATTTCAGCTCTCAGCTGACCAAAATTATCAACTCCGGGGCTGAATTTTTCTTTACACCGCAGTACTACAACGAGGTGGCGCTGATCGTAAAGCAGGCGCACGAGCTGGGTTGGGACAAACCCATTATCGGCAGCGACAGCTGGGGCTCGGCCGAGACCGTGGAATTGTGCGGCAAGGACTGCTACGGCCTGTTCTTCAGCACGCACTATGCGGCCGCCGGCGCCACCGGGGCCACCAAAGCCTTCATCGATCGCTACAACACCGAGCACGGCTATATTCCGGACGACGTCGCCGCCTTGACCTGGGACTCGTTGCGCCTGGTTCAACAGGCAATCCAAAATGCCGGCGCCATTACCGGCGATGTCAAAAAAGACCGCCAGGCGGTGCGCGATGCGCTGGCAAAAATCAAGGACTTCAAGGGGATTACCGGCGACATGACCTTTACCGAGGACGGTGACCCCATCAAATGCGCCGTAATCGTTCGTATCAGCGAAAAAGGCGAGTTTGAATTCCATAAGTCAGTCTGCCCGATGTAACACCAAATTGTTGTTGAACGCCAAACAGACCGGCCCCAGTCCAATCGGGGCCGGTTGCACGGGCATAAATGAAAACAGGGGCAGAGGCATCATCGATACCCGGCGCCTCGCCCCTGTTTTGTATCAACAGGAGTCGGCAATTGGACGCATTGTTGCAAAACGTGGTCAACGCACTGCAATGGGGAAGTTTTTACGCCCTGATCGCCCTTGGATATTCGATGGTCTACAGTATCTTGATGCTGTTTAATTTTGCCCATGGCGACATCTTCATGACCGGATCCTATATCGGATTCGGCGTGGCCACTGCGCTGCTGGCACTTTGGGCTGCCGTCGGCCTGGCCCTTCCCGGGTGGGTGACCCTCAGCTTGACCATCATCATCTCCATGGTCCTGACCTCATTTCTCGGAATGTTGGTGGAACGCGTGGGCTACCGTCCTTTGCGGGATGCCCCACGGGCATCGGCCGCCATCACAGGCTTGATGATCGGCATTATACTGGAAACCGGGAACCTGGCGCTTCTGGGTGCCCGGCGGCTGAACTTTCCGCAGCTGATCGAATCGACCACGTACAACCTGGGAGGGATTTTCGTCACCAACAAAAAAATCCTGATCGTGGTGGTCTCTCTGGCACTGATGTACGGTCTGCATCAGTTTATTCAAAAAAGCCGCTGGGGAATGGCCATGCGGGCCATGTCCTTCGATTTTCAGGTGGTGCCCCTGATGGGCGTCTCCCTGAATGTCATCGCTCCGCTGACCTTTGCCGTGGGATCGGCCCTGGCGGCGGCGGCCGGTATTTTGTATGGGCTGGCATACCCGGTGCTGGACCCCTACATGGGCATTTTGCTGGGCTGGAAGGCATTCGTAGCCGCGATTCTGGGCGGCCGGGGATCTATATTGGGCGCCGCGCTGGCCGGATTCCTGCTGGGTTTCATCGAGATTTTCGTACCGATGATCTTTCCGTCCACACTGCGCGATTTGATCGCTTACTCGATCATCTTGCTGATATTGACATTCAGACCTTACGGATTCTTTGGGCAGGCACACAGCACGCAGCTGCGCCTATAGGCTTTAAGATAATTAATTTGGACTGCGTTATCGGTCGTCGCGGTATGACAATACAGCTTCCTCCCTCTATCCTTGCCAAATTAATTATCTTAAAGCCTATAGCTGATCGACCCAACTGCTGGTTTGATAAGAATAGGTAACGACACTGACAGATAAGGATAACGATGGAATCAACCGACACGCTGCCCGCCGGACGGATACAAACCATTCGAGCCTTCTTCGCCGATGTGCCCATGTTGGGCTGGCTGACCGGTATCCTGTGTACCGTCCTGATTGAACATCTATTCGGCAGACCGCTTTCATACCTGCTCTATCTGCCGAAAATGCCGGTGCTCTTCGGCTGCTTGATTATGTTTAAACAGCCGCTGCTGATCCCGAGTGCCCTGGCCTATGTGGCATTAATTTACGCCCTGCCCATCGCACTGGTGGCGCGCCTGAGTGCCGGGCTGACCAATCGATGGGCGGCTGTGCTGGATCGACTCCCCATCTGGATCTCGAGCCTGATCCATCTGGGGCTGTTATATGCCGCACTGCATTTTTGGGCGGATCTGAGCGACTATCGGCTGTTGGTTCTCAAGCTGACCATGATCGCGGTGATGCTTACCTTGAGCATCAACCTGATCAACGGCTATATGGGCGAATTTTCCTGTTCCCACCCGGGCTTTATGGCGCTGGGCGCCTATGCGGCCTCAACCGTGACCCTGCTCTTTTTTGCCAATGACAGCATGTTCGGCCAAGCCTTGCTGCCGCCGGCGCTGGGCCCTTATTTCTACCCCTTGGCACTTATCCTGGGCGGCGCGGCAGCAGCCGTGGGAGCCTTGGTGGTGGCCATCCCCTCCTTTCGAACCCGGGGAGATTACCTGGCCATTATCAGTCTGGCCTTTATGTTCATTGTCAAAAGCCTGATCGAAAATCTGGAGTGGGTGGGCGGCCCCAGGGGGTTGAGCAGCCAGCCCAACTGGTCCACCCTGCCGGTGGTTTTTATCTGGATGGTGCTGTGTATCTGGGTGATCAACAATTTCGTCCGTTCCATTTTAGGCAAAGCCCTCAATGCTGTGCGGGATAACGAGATCGCCGCCAACGCCATGACCATCAATACCCGCAAAACAAAGATGGTTGCCTTCATGCTGGGAGCGTTCTGGGCAGGGGTGGCCGGTGGATTATTTGCCCATGTCATGCGGTTCGTAAATCCGGGAACATTCGGCATTCAACGCCTGGCGGAAATACTGGCCATGGTCTACTTCGGCGGACTCAATTCGGTGGTGGGATCCATCGTCGGCGCGGTGAGCATCAATCTGATCAGTGAGATGCTGCGTCCCCTCGAAATCTACAAGTGGATCGTGATTCCCTTGATACTGATCCTGGTGATGATCTTCCGTCCCACCGGCTTGATCGCATTTCGGGAATTCGATGTTAAAAAGATCCTGCGGCCCAAACGGACTTTGGATGAGTAACAGATAGGCTTTAAGATAATGTTTTTGGCAAGGCTAGAGGGAGGAAGCTGTATTGCGATACCGCGACGACCGATAACGCAGTCCAATAATATTACCCTATTATAGGCTTTAAGATAATGTTTTTGGCAAGGAT
>JASFGJ010000227.1:0-6827 GCA_050123815.1 Desulfobacteraceae bacterium | reverse complement strand
TGCCGTGATGATTTTTCAAAATGCAATACCCGGCGGGATGGTTGGCGGGCACTTGGAGCCTATTTAACCGGTATTTGCGTTTTTTTGAGGATGCCCGGCGGTCTGCATTATTTCCAGCTCAACCAAATGCGAACAGCATTGGAATCATATAATGGAGTCTAATCGACTGTCGGGTTTCCCTGTTTGTCCCATCCCCTCAGTTTGTAATAATCGTTGAGCAAATGATCCATATCTTCTGTAGTAATTGTCTCCCCCGAGGGCAACGCTTCTGTATGCAGTCGTTTGGGCAGGTGATCGTCTTTGGGCTGCAGCCCTTCCCGCAGATTGAATTGTCGCGTCATGTCGACAATGGATGAAGCGATCTTGCGCAGATCGCCTTGTGACGATGGCATGCCGGTAATCATGCGGAGAATTTTTTCAAGCTCTTCCCATGTATAAAGATCGCGGTAGAAGCGGCAAAGGATCTGAGTGTCGAAGATATTGAGCCGATCTTCGTAATCGATGAGCATCTCGGCCTTATCATCAATCTGGTCCGGAGGAATCAACCCGGCCAGTTCAGGTTTGTAGAAGGTTGTGCGCAAATGACACGCGCCTCTGGGCGATGTACCGAACGTAAGCCCCATTCCCTTTAATACTCGCGGATCGTAGCCTGCCGGTTCCAAACCCTTTACGTGGATGGCAAGGTCCTCTATCCCCCAGTGTCTGGCAGCCGGGACAATTCCGTCGGCAAGGATGTCGCCGATGCCTTCGCGGTACGCGATCTTTTCGATGAGTGATGCAATTGCTTCCGCATCGCCATAGTCGATGGCATCATCCAGCCGCCCCTGGGCGCCGGCCTCCATCGCCAGGGCACAAAGATTGCCGGCCGTAATGGTATCCATCCCCAAACGGTCACAAAGATCGTTCAGATGGGCGATCTCATCCATTTCCGACACCATGCACAGCCCGCCAAAGGCGTAAATGGTCTCGTACTCGGGACCTTCCAGTTCAAGCCCTTTATGGCGCCCTTTGGCGATCTTGGCCATGCGCCCGCAAGCCATAAAACATTTGGCGCAGGCATGCGGTTTGACCTCATGCTCTTTATGGAAAACCTCACCGCTGATCCTCTCCCAGTGATCGCAGGTGCCTTGACGCCAATATTTGGCGGGAAATGCCCCAACCGTGTTCATCAGCGCCACCATCATGGTGGTGCCCAAGGCCCGGTACGCTTTTACTCCGGGATGCTGCCTGTGGGCTTTGGAAAAGTGCTTGGCATAATCGGCAACAGCTTCGGGATCGTGCAGTTCACGCCTGCGATCGCCCTGAAAGACAATGCCTTTTATATTTTTCGCACCCATAACAGCGCCCACACCGGTCCTGCCCGCGCAGCGCCATTTGTCATTGGCGATCAACGCAAACCGGACCTGCCTCTCCCCTGCGGGACCGATCACAATGGCGCCGGGCTTACCATAGCTGTCCCTTCGGAATGCATACTGCGTTACCACTTCTTGTTCGGCAGTAAATGTATCCGTTCCCCAAAGATCGCCGGCATCGGAGAACTCGGCACCGTCGGGATGAACCGATACGACGCAAGGCTTTTCCGATTTTCCGACAAGCATGACCGCATCAAATCCGGCAGCATCGATGGCTTCCGGTACCCGCCCACCGGAATAGGACTCAGCGTAAAATCCGGTCAGAGGCGATTTGGTAAACACACCATAGCGACTGGCGCCCCAGATGCGGCTTTGGCACAGGGGCCCGGTGGCAATGATCAAGTGATTTCCCGGCGACAGCGGGTCTATACCACCCGGATTGCGCTCCAGAAGCAAGCGCGTGGCCAGGCCTTTGCCACCGAGACATCCGCTTAAAAAATCGTCTGAGACAGATTCAATATCAACGGTTTTACTGCTTAGATCAATGGTCAGAATACGACCGTAGTATCCGAACATATGGCAATCTCCTCCGCCCCTACATGCCAAGGTATGCTTCCCTAACATGGGGATCATCGATCAAATCCCTGGCCTTGCCTTCCATGGCGACACGGCCATGCTCCAGCACATACCCGCGATCGCTGAGACTGAGGGAGTGTTTGACGTCCTGCTCGACCATTAAAACAGTGGTTCCCTGATCGGCAATTTTGCGCACAGTGTCAAAGATATCCTTGATCAGAATGGGGGCCAGTCCCAGGGAGGGTTCGTCCAACATCAACAGATGCGGCCGGGCCATGAGCCCCCTTCCGATAGCGACCATCTGCTGCTCCCCCCCCGACAGGGTCATGGCCAGTTGATTTTCTCTTTCCGCCAGGCGCGGCAACAGCTCATATACTTGTTGCAGCGTTTGCTCGGTATGTTGGCTGGCCCTCTGGTTATAGGCGCCGACAATCAGGTTGTCCTTGACTGTCATCAGGGAGAACAGACGCCGCCCCTCAGGAACATGAACGATCCCTTGGGTCACGATATCTTCCGGAGTTTTGGCGTGGATGGGCGCCCCTTCGAAATGGATATCGCCCGAGGCGGTCTGCATCAAACCCGAAATGGTTTTTAGCAGCGTCGATTTTCCTGCTCCGTTTCCACCGATAATGCTGACCACTTCTCCTTTTTGGACGCGCAATGACAGATCGAAGATGACCTGTACGTCGTCATAAAAAACATCGATATTGTTGATCTCAAGAAACGGCATAATCTTCTCCCAAATAGGCCTTGATTACGTTCTCATCGTTGGCAATTTCAGCAGGGGTTCCCTCGGCGATCTTCTTTCCGAACTGGATCACGACAATGCGATCCGATAACGCCATAATGGCGCGCATAATGTGCTCGATGACAAAAATAGTGATGCCGCTATCCCGTAGTCCCTTTAGAATTTCCACCATGTCGTCGACTTCCGAGGGTCTCAGACCGGCCATTACTTCATCCAGCAGAAGCAGTTGCGGTTCGGTTGCCAGGGCCCGGGCAATTTCCAGGCGCTTGCGATCGGCAATGGTCAAGTTTCCCGCCCGCATCTCTTTTTTATCGGCAAAATCAAGGGATTCCAAAACCGCCAGCGATTTTTCCCTGGCCACGGAGCGTTTGCCGGTTGTGGCAAAACTGCCCACCATGACATTGTACAAAACGCTTTTGGAGGCAAAGGGTTTGACGATTTGAAAGGTGCGCGCCAATCCCTTTTTACACAGCGTCCAGGGCTTTTGGCCGGCGATCGGTTTCTCGTTAAACGAGATGCTGCCTTGCGTCGGTGTATACACACCGGCGATACAGTTAAAGGCCGTGGACTTTCCCGCCCCGTTGGGACCGATCAATCCCAAAATCTGCCCTTTATCGATGGACAGACTCAGGGTGTCGACCGCCCGAAGTCCGCCAAACTCCTTTGTCAAACCTTCGACATTAAGAATCTGCATGGATCTTACCTCCCAGCCGTTTCTTAGACCACCGCTCCAACAAGGCGCGATAGGCCCGTGTGAGAGGCTCTTGCAGGCCCCGCGGTTGGTAAATCATGACAAGAATGAGCACCGCACCGAAAATGATCAAGTGCATTCCGGGCAGGGTGTCTCCAAAGTAGATCCGGGAAAAATCGCTGACCGGCCGAAGCAATAGAGCGCCTAGAATCGGTCCTGCGATGGAACCCCTGCCGCCAATCAAGGCGATAAAAGCAATCTCAAAGGAGAGATCCAGAGAAATGATGCTTTTGGGATGGATGTAGAGGGAGAACTGGGCGTAGAAGGTGCCGGCAAGCGCCGTCAGGAAGGAGCTCATGGCCATGGCGATCAGTTTGGCTCTGGCAACGTTTACGCCGAGCGCCATGGCGGCTTCGGGCTCTTCACCCCCGGCATTCAGGTAATAGCCCAGTTTCGAACGTGAAATGAGATAGGTCAGCACCATGACGCCGATCAGCATGGTGAGAATAATGTAGTAGTACGGCTCCTTGCCCGCAAACATGAAGTTGCTCAACCCCATATTCATGGGAGGTATTTGAAGCCCGCGCGGCCCATTGAGCTTCAAAGGGCCCAGGTAATCGATATTTTCGACCATCACGCGGATGCCCTCGGCAAACGCGATGGTGGCCAGAGCGAAGTAAGCGCCCCGCATTTTGAATGTCGGCAAACCGATCAGCACTCCCACGACGGTTGCAATGCCCCCGCCAACCAGCATGCCCAGCCATGGACTGATTCCGTATTGCAGCGACAATATAGTGGATGTATAGGCGCCGATCCCCACGAAAGCCGCATGGCCAAGGGGAAGCACGCCGGCAAAGCCGCCGACCAGGTTCCAGCTGGTGGTCAGATACGCATAAAAAAATAGCAGCACGAGAATGTGGAGGTACGTGGCGCTTCGTATCACCAATGGCAATCCAAAGGCGATCAGCAACAGAGCGATGATACCTGCTTTATTGATTTGCTGGTGATTCATGAGATAGGCAATCCTCTATACATAAATGGTCCCTATCGGCGCGTACAGGAATGAACGGTCGTTGACTACCAGTCATACTTCATGCCGAAAAGGCCCGAGGGTTTGACAAACAGGACAAGCAAAAAGAGTCCGTAGACGATGGCCTCGGTCCAGGTTGCCGTCATAAACTGGGGCCCGACCGATTCGATCAGACCGACAATGATGCCGCCGACCAGTGCGCCGCCGATACTGCCAAGTCCGCCCAACACGACGATGATAAAGCCCTTGATGTCGAACAACACCCCCACCGTGGGGAAGATATTGTAGAAGGGCACCAGCGTCACCGCAGCGATTCCGGCGGTGGCGGTGCCGATGCCGAAAGCGACATTGTAGACCTTGTACTGATTGATCCCCATCAGGCTGGCCGCCTCACGGTCGAGGCTGGTGGCGCGAATGCCGCGTCCCAATTTGGTTTTCTGGAAAAACCAATAGACACCGAAGGCGGTGACGAGCGCTGTCACAAAACCGAACAGCTTGGGTACCGAAATAAACATCTCCCCCATTTCAATCATTTTACCGCGCAAGGGATTGTCCATGAGATTGCGGTATTGCGGCCCGAAGATGAGCAGGGTCAGGTTGTCCAGGATATACCAGATACCGGTGGTTACGATAATCACGGTGATCGGTTCGCGTACGTTTTTTTCCGCCTTGAAAATCGGCTTGATCACGATATCCTGCATATAATAACCGAACAGGTACATGACCGGCACGACGAGAACAAGAACCAGGTACGGGTGCAGGCCCGTCAGCGCCACCGCCCAATAGGCCACATACATACCGACCATCAGCAGGGAACCGTGAGCGAAGTTGATCACCTTGAGCACACCGAAGATGATTGTCAAACCCATCGCCGTCAACCCATAGATAGATCCCATCAGGATTCCGTTGATGGTGTCCTCAATGAGGTAGATCATTGCTGTCTCCTTGAAGAAACGAAAGCTCATTTCTCCGGGGTGCCGGTGGCCCGGCACCCCGGATGATCGTCTATCCGATCGGCTTAATTATTTTTTCATCGGAAAAACGGGAACATATCCGGAACGGCGAGCAGCCTTAGGCCAGACCGTAATCCGCTCCAGGCCGTTTCCGATGTCATTGATCTGGGTCATTACCAGCGACGCGTTTTGGTTTTGACCGGTCGCGTCAAATTTAACGGAATCATACCCCACGATCATTCCCGGCCCGGACTTCAGATCCGTGGCGGCCAGCGCATCCCGAATCTTTGCCGGATCGAGAGAACCGGCCCGCTCGAGAGCATCTTTGAGAACGTACATCGCCACGTAAGCGTCTACGGCCTCGCCCGTCAGATTCTGTCCGTATTTCTTTTTATATTTGGCGTTGGCTTCCTTAGCGCCCGGTTTGTTGATGTCTGTTTCCCACTCGACAATATCGAAAATAAATTGAGCGTTTTTCGCGGTTGTTTTCAGAAACGAGGGATCCGCATGTCCGCCGCCGCTGGCAATGATGGCCTTTAGCTTGACTTTGTATTCAGCCAAGGTGTTGGTCAGCAGGATCGCGTCGGCAGCGTTGGATACCAGCATCAGGACATCTGCCCGGGATCGCCGGATTTTTTGAACCACCGGGCTCAAGTCGGTTGCCGTTGACGGGTAGGGTTCGTCCAGCACGACCTTATAGCCGCTCTTTTTGGCCAGTTCTTTCCATTGGCCGGCAAATCCTTTGCCCCAATCGCCGTTTTCATAAACAAAGGCAATCTTCTCTACTTTCGAACCGAATTCGGCTTCCATGTCTTTTAGAAACGCAAACTGATCTCGGGTCCACCAGCTATCTTTGGCTGCAATTCTGAAAACGGTTTTAAATCCCTGGTCGGTAATTTTATCCGCCACCGATACCGGGACGACAAACGGAATGCCGTAGCGTTCGGCGACTGCCGTTGTGGGGTAGGTCACCGCACTGTTCCAACATCCGGTAAGGACATGAACCTTCTCCGTATTGATGAGACGCTCGGCTTCAGCAACGCCTTTTTCAGGCTTCGATTCCGAATCGGCGTAGACCAATTCCAGTTTGGCTCCACCCAACGCCTTGATGCCGCCGGCGGCATTGATCTCCTCCACGGCCATTTCACGCGCTTGTTTTCCCTGTTGGCCAACCGTGGCCGACGGCCCTGAAAGCGGAATAATATTTCCAATCTTGACCACCGTGTCTGCTGCATACAGTGGGCTGCCAAAAGTGAGAGCCGCGACCATTAAAACGGCCATACCAAGTCCCGCAACTTTCAATCTCAATTGTCCAATTGCCTTTTTTTTCATACTTTCCTCCCAGTGGTCCTATTATTCGTTGGATAACACAAAAACCGTGTTAACGCCCTATTGCGCAATAACGGCAAGTCCATCGTTAAGGATTTCAAGCCCTTTATCCAATTGATCTTCGGTGATCACCAGCGGCATTAACAAG
>JASFGJ010000226.1:0-6854 GCA_050123815.1 Desulfobacteraceae bacterium | reverse complement strand
CGTTGGGGTAGTTCGCACCGGCAAGTTCAGGCGGGTAGCGCCGATCATCGATGTCCGGTATCTGTGTTGCCGTAAAGGCGACGACTTGATAGCGGGGATTGTCCTTAAAGTAGACGTTGAAGTTGTGGAAATCCCTTCCGGCTGCTCCCATGATAATCACTTTTTCGACCATCATTTCTCCAGTAAATAGTTGTTTTTGAGGATATCTCGTACGTTGCACGCGCTAAAATCTTGAACGATGGTCGACGTGACCTATACCTTCCCCGCAACCATGAGCATGATCGCATTCTGGGCATGCATGCGGTTATGGGCCTGTGCAAACACGATGGATGCTGACGATTCCATGACCCGGTCAGATACTTCCAAACCGCGCTGGGCGGGCAGGCAATGCATGAATTTGGCTGTCGGTTTGGCCAGAGACATCAACTCCTGTGTGACGGTAAAGCCATTGAATCGTTTTTGTCGCTCTTCCAGTTCATGTTTTTTTCCCATAGAGGCCCAAACGTCGGTATAGACAATGTCGGCTGAAGCGACAGCCTTTTGTGGATCGGATATAATTTCAATCTCTGAAATACCTGTGTCGACTGCAATTTTTATGGTTTCCGGGTCGGGTGTATAACCTTCCGGACAGGCGACGGCCAGGTGAAAGGGCAGGCGCGCCGCCAGACGCAACCAGGAATGAACGATGTTGTTGCCATCACCAACATAAGCAACCTTTAAATCATCCAGATGCCCGCGCTGCTCCCGAATGGTCAATATGTCAGCCATGATCTGACAGGGGTGATTGTAGTCGGTCAGTCCGTTGATTACCGGCACTTGGGCGTATTGGGCGAGTTCCAGGATATGGGAATGGTCGAACAGTCGCGCCATGATCAAATCGTTGTATCCACTGAGCACCCGGGCGACATCCCGAGCCGGCTCACGCTTGCCCAGATCGATTTCAGCAGGTCCCAAAAACAGGGCGTGGCCTCCCAGACGGAAAAATCCGGTCTCGAATGAGACCCGCGTTCGCGCAGACGGCTTGGAAAATATCATCGCCATTGTGTGGTCTTTGAATGGGTAGTAGTTCTCACGATTTTTTAATTTGAGTTTGACTTCTGAAGACAAATCAAGAGCGGATAGGATATCTTCCTTGGTCCAATCGTCTATATGAAGGAAATCTTTGTTCACGCTTTTCTCCTTTTCGGTGTTTGAAATATCACTGCTATAATCACTTTAGTACTTTCTGAATTCGTTCTACTGCCCATTCGATCTCTTCCCGCTTGACAACCAGAGGGGGCGCGAACCGGATCGTATGTTCATGTGTCTCTTTGCACAGCAATCCGACTGCCATCAGCGCCTTACAGTATTTGCGCGCACCGCCGGATTCCGGAATTAATTCGACGCCGATCATCAGTCCTTTGCCTCGCACTTGTTTAATGTGGGGGCTGTCTATCTGTTTCAGGGATTTTAAGAAGTAATCTCCCATTGCGGCGGCATTTGAAATCAGTTCTTCTTCGACTAGAACGCTGATTGCTGCCCGGGCGACGGCACAGGCCAGGGGATTCCCGCCGAAAGTGCTCCCATGCTCACCGGGTCTTAGCACGCCCAGGACTTCGCTGTTGGACAGCACGGCTGAAACCGGATAGCAGCCGCCAGACAGCGCTTTGCCTACGAGTGTCAAATCGGCCTCAATGCCGTCGTGTTCTTCTGCCAGCAGCTTTCCGGTACGTCCCAAACCGGTCTGTATTTCATCCAAGATCAGGACGATGTTGTGGGCCTTGCAAATGGCTTTTGCATCCCGCAGGTATCCCGGAGGTGGGATAATTACCCCGGCCTCGCCCTGGATCGGCTCCACCAAAAAGCCCACGGTATTAGGGGTTATGGCCGCCTCCAGTGCTTTGATATCGCCGAATGGGATGGTTTTAAAGCCCGGTGTGAACGGGCCGAAATCCTGCCGGGCTGTCGAATCGGTACTGAAGCTGACAATGGTAATGGTGCGGCCGTGAAAGTTGTTTTCACAAACGATAATCTCCGCCTGGTCCGGAGGCACACCTTTGACTTGATACCCCCATTTCCGCGTTGCTTTGATCACCGTCTCTACGGCTTCCGCACCGCTGTTCATCGGCAGCACCTTATGGGAATTCGTTAATTCGCAGAGCTCCTTGTAGAAAAGACCCAATTGTTCGTTTCGAAATGCTCTGGAGGTCAGCGTCAGCTTGCGGGACTGGTCGATCAGTGCCGCAACGATTTTGGGATGGCAGTGACCCTGGTTGACAGCTGAATAAGCGGACAGGCAATCGAGATAGCGCCGTCCTTGCACATCCCAGACCCAGACACCCCGGCCTTCGGATAAAACCACATCCAAAGGCTTATAATTATGGGCGCCGTATGTTTGTTCCAGGTTGATGAATGTTTGAGGATCCATCATCGTTATCCTTATGCGGGTGGTTGGTTTGCAGCTGGATAAAAAATCACTAGAACAGACAATGGCGGGAACGTCAAGTTAACATCCGATAATGGCTGGTAATTCAGCGTGATGGGCGATTTCATCCGTATCGTGGGTTTAACGCACCACCAGGACCGAACATGGAGCATAGTGGGAGACCTTGGTGGCGATACTGCCGAACAGCAACCCCTTTATTGCCCCCATGCCCCGTGTGCCCATGACGATCAGATCGGCCTTGCGCGCTTCGGCCACCGATAGAATGGCGTCGGCGGCGGGCCCCTCGAGCAGATCGAATTCCAAGTCAATGTCGTTGCCTTCAATGATCTGCCGGCCGGTCTTCAAAATTTGCTCACCGGCGCCCCTGCGCCGTGTGAGCAACTTTTGATAGCCATCAAAATCGTGCAAATCGGATGTATGCGGATAGGCATGCACCACGATCAATTTGGCGGTGTAGTTAACCGCCAAGCTTTGAGCGCATTTCAATGCCTGCCAACTGCGCTCTGAGCCATCGACTGCCGCAATGATGGTTTTTAACATTTCACTACCTCCCGCATTCATCGGCAACTGTTTCCAACTGCGATGAAGCGCTTAAAAATTGTTTATTATTCAGTCTACCGTCAATGATATGACTAGACAAGACGTTGTCTGAGGCTTGCCACAATTGACGTTAAGATAATTACCGAACATGGAGGTGGCCTTAGGGGGTCACTTGACAATTGCGTTTGAGTCAATGCCTATGATAGGGGAAAAGGTCAGGTCACTGATCAGAACCGCAATGTCAACAATTATGGGTGAGACCATGATCAATCATAACCATCGGATGCCGTTTTTTTGGGCCCTGGGATTGGTGTTTTTTTTGCTCGTCGGTTGTAACGCGGCATCCTCAAAACAAGATTTGCAGGTGATGTTTGACGGGCGACCAAACATCACGCAGCCCAATGTCTATTTTGTCAACAAGGTGGTCGGCAAAATCACCTCCAGGCAAATGGGAAACGGCTCGGTTGAGATGATTACCATTAGTTTTTTTCCAGAATTCAAAAAAAACGTCGGCCGGCATTGGGTGTTTTTTGTTGATAATGGCCGCGTCCAAGCCGCACGGATCGGAACTGCGGACAAGTCCATCTCCGCCGATGAAAGGTTATGCGGATTTCGTTCGAAATCGGCTTTCAACTGGTTTAAATTTAAAACGCTCTTGAGCGATCGTGTGTATAAGGCCTCTTTGCGGGCAAAGATGTTGTATCGCCGCTATGTGCTTTAATCCGGAAAATGACAACCACTATTAGTTTGGCGCCGCTCAAAGGCGTCACCGATGCAATTTTTCGTAATATCTTTGAGGAGTTTTACGGCGGTGTCGAGTGGGCTGTTGCGCCTTTCGTCAGCACGGTTTCCGCCACGCGCATCAAGCCGAAATATCTAAGGGATCTTTTGCCTCAAAACAATTCCGGCATGCCCATCGTGCCACAAATCATGAGCAAGTCGGCCGTCGATTTCATGGTAATGGCAGCCGCATTATTTGACTTGGGATATGCGCACATCAACTGGAACCTCGGATGTCCATATCCGATGGTGGCCAAAAAGGGCCGAGGGTCCGGCATGCTGCCGTATCCAGACCGGATCGAGGCGTTTCTGGATCGGGTGGTTCCGGCCATACCGAACCGGCTGAGTATCAAAATGCGGCTGGGCCGTCACCGCAAAGAGGAAATCGTTGAACTGCTGCCCATGCTCGATCGTTACCCGCTCGAGTTGTTGATCATTCATCCTCGCACCGGCGCACAGATGTATGAGGGAGAGCCGGACCTGGAGGCTTTTCGGCAATGTTTGAAGCTGACTTGTCATACAGTAGTCTACAATGGCGATATTGTTACGCGCTCGGATTTTGTGCGGCTTAACAGGTGTTTTCCCGAAGTAACCGCCTGGATGATTGGCAGAGGCGCGATTCAAGATCCCTATCTGCCGCTTTCAATCAAGGAACGGACCATGGATGATATGCAGCGCATGCGGCGATTTAAGCGTTTTCACGAGGCGTTGTTGTCTGCATATGAGACAAAGCTCTGCGGACCGTCCCATCTGCTTGATCGCATGAAATGCCTATGGGCCTATTTTCAGGGAGCGTTTGTTGACGGGAAGCGGGTTGGGAAGCAGATTCGCAAAACACGCTCGATGGATCAATACCGGTCGATTACAAAAAACTTCTTTGGTCAATCACAGCAATGGGTTATGGCATCCGGATTTGAAAAGGATTCGAACAAATGACACCAACTGCAATATTCAAAAACAGATATCCGGTCGCCTCCATATTGTGGATTGCCATATCGATCTTGGCCTGCCCGGCAACTGAAGGACGGCCCCTATCGTTGTTCGAAGGGTTGGATTTGCCCGATAGTATAACGTTTTGCGGCGAATCTGTGCCGTTGAGTGATGCACGCATTCGCGAACGGTTGGAAAAGGAGATGCTGCTTGCGCTATGGGATCGGCCTCAGGTGCTGCTGTGGATAAAACGTGCTCCGCGCTATTTTCCCCATATTGCCAAGGTCCTGAATACCCAAAACATGCCGGATGATTTGAAGTACTTGGCAGTGGCCGAGAGCGCGTTGCGTCCACACGCCGGTTCCACTAAGGGAGCTATTGGATTTTGGCAACTGCTTCCCGATACAGCCCGAAAATACGGCTTAACCGTCGATCCGTTTATCGATGAACGGCGTAATCTATTTTCCTCCACACCTGCCGCTTTGCGTTATTTGAAAGAGCTCCATGGAAAATTCTCGAGTTGGACTTTGGCGGCGGCGGCTTACAATATGGGAGAACAGGGGTTGACGGCTGAAATTCTGGAACAGCGAGTCAAGGATTATTACAGACTCTATCTGCCTTTGGAGACACAACGGTTTGTATTTCGCGTGATTGCCGTAAAACTGATCCTAAGCGAACCGCAGCGGTACGGCTTCAAACTATCACCCGATAAACTATACAAACCATTTGTGTTTGACAATGCGCATGTGGATTGTTTCCAGGAGATCCCGCTTCAGCTGGTTGCCGAAGCAGCCGGATCCTACTTTAAAGAGATAAAGGACCTCAATCCGCATTTGCGAGGCCATTATCTGCGGGCCGGGCACCATCAAATCCTATTGCCGGTTGGTCGATCCGAGGGCTTTCAGACCCGCTTGAATAAGCTGATTTCACAATATGCACGGGATAAACAGAAGCGCCTCTATATTGTTAAAAGTGGTGACAGTCTTTCGACCATCGCCGAAAAGTTTGATGTACCGCTGGCGGCGCTAATTATTTGGAACAGGATCGATCACAGGCGTCCCATCCATCCCGGTGATCGGCTGGTGATCTATCCGCGCCGATTGGATCAGATTAAACCATGAGATCGTCTGGATTTGAGATCCATAAAGAAGGGAAACAGGCGTCAATACGATGGAAAAAGTCAAACTATACGGCAATACGCTTAAAGAGCAGCTGATCGCCAGCCGACGCGATCGTTTGTTCAATTATCTGCTGGCCAACGAGACTGTTCGCGGCGTGGTTCTCAACGCAACCCGCATGGTCAACGAGATGCGCTGGAACCATGGGCTTGGCGTTCTGGAGACCCTTGCCCTCGGCCATGCTTACATGGGCATCGCTTTGATGTCCTCCAGCCTCAAGGGAAACGACCGTATCGGTCTACAAATCGAATGCTCCGGACCCATCAAGGGGTTGAGCGTTGAGGCCAATGCCTATGGAGAGGTGAGGGGGTATCTGAAACAGGTTCCAATTCCGTTGACCGGTCCGGTGGAAAGCTTCAACCTGTCGCCGTTTTTTGGGGCGGGTTTCCTTTCGGTCACAAAATTTCTGGAAGGTGCCAAGCAACCCTTTGTCGGAAAAGTGATGCTCGAGCACGGCACCCTGGCCAAAGACTTGGCGGTGTATCATCTCAAGTCTGAGCAGATTGCCACCGCTTTTTCGCTGAGCGTTAAATTCGACAGGGATGGAGAGGTGCTCGGGGCAGGGGGGATGATGTTTCAAGCGCTGCCGGGTGCGGACGATGAGCAGCTTGTCGAGTTGGAACAACAGATCGGTTCATTGCCCTCGATCGGCGAAACCGTCATTGATCCTGACTTTCCTCAACAGTGGATTTACGACCATTTCAAGGATTTTGAACCCCGTGAGTTGGATCAGCGCGGAGTGGAGTTTATATGCCACTGCAACCAGAAACGCATTCGGCATATGCTTTTGATGCTAAAACCCGAAGATTTGGATGAGATGGCGCGCAATGGTCCTTTCCCTATCCAGATACGTTGTCACTATTGCAATACCAGCTATGATTTCGACGAGCAGCAGATGAAGACCATTTCAGTGGAGCGGCGGTCAAAGGCTTAGATGGTTGTCTATAATGGATCAGGACTGTAGCAGATATCCATTGTTGATCCGGTCCAACGTGCGGAAC
>JASFGJ010000225.1:0-6860 GCA_050123815.1 Desulfobacteraceae bacterium | reverse complement strand
GGCATCGGCAAGCTCTTTTCAAACATGGTCGGTTTGAGTGGGCTATACGGGTACATCTGGTATCTGCATGCCATCCTGACCGGGGCGTTTATCGCCTATATTCCGTTCAGCCGCATGATGCACATCATTATGTCGCCGGTGGTCATGGCCATGAACGCAGCAACCAGAAACGAACATCATTAGTAGAAGCGGTTTCAAAACGAAATGCGAGTTGTTCCATCAATCGACCAATGAACGCCCTGGATGGAGGAGGTAACCATGGATGACAATTTCAAAAAAGCCCTTCGCGAGATCGTTGGCGAAGAGAATGTGACCGACCGGCTGATCGACATGGTGTCGTACGCTTATGACTCGTCGGAACACAGCCAACGCCCCCATTGCGCGGTGTGGGCCACGACAACCGAACAGGTATCCGCGGTTTTAGCACTGGCCAACGAGCGCAGGATTCCGGTCATTGCGCGCGGGGCCGGAACCGGTTTGTCGGGGATGGCGGTGCCGATCAAAGGCGGATTGGTTCTGGATCTAAACCGCATGAATCAAATCGTCAAAGTCAGCATCGAAGATCGCTATGCCGTCGTGCAGCCCGGTGTGGTTTACGCCGACCTGGACAAGGCGCTGACCCCCAGCGGTTTCTGTTTTCCGCCTGATCCGGGCAGCGGTACCGTTTGCACCCTGGGCGGCAACGTGGCCACCAACGCCGGCGGCGTCAGAGGCGCCAAATACGGCACCACGCGGGATTATGTGCTGGGGCTCGAGGTGGTTCTGGCCGACGGACGCGTGATGCGGACCGGTTCTTCCACGATCAAATGCGTCTCGGGTTACGACCTGACCCGTTTGATGGTGGGTTCCGAAGGGACATTGGGGATCGTGACCGAAATTACCCTCAAGATCAATCCCAGGCCGACCGCCAGCAGCACGGCCGTGGCCACTTTCAGCAACCTGGAAGACGCCGGCACGGCGGTAACCCAGATCATGTCTTCGGGCATCATTCCCGCTGTGATGGAAATCATGGACCGCCCCACGATTCAGGCCATCAATCAGAATACGGATCTGGGCCTGCCTGAAGTGGAGGCCATGCTTCTGGTGGAAACGGACGGCTATACGCAAACCGAGTCCGACTATCAGCTGGAGAAGGTCATTACGGTTTTTAAGGGCAACAATCCGGACGACGTCAAGCAGGCCGGATCCAAAGCAGAGGCGGCAGACCTGTGGAAGGCCCGCAAATCGGCGTATGCCGTTCTGGCCCGCATTCAAACCCACTTTGTGCTCGAAGATGTCACCGTGCCCATGGGCAAAATTGCCGATCTTCTTAAAGGGATCGGCGAAATATCCAAAAAATACAATCTTCAGATCGCAACCTTCGGCCATTGCGGCGACGGCAACCTGCACCCCCAGATTCTCTATGACGGGTACAATGCCCAAGAGGTGGCGCACATGGAAAAAGCCGTCGAGGAGTTGTTCGAGCTGGCCATCGAATTAAACGGCACCTTGACCGGTGAGCACGGCATCGGCATTGCAAAGGCCTCCTATATGTCTCTGGAGCATGACGAGGTCGAAATGGATGCCATGCGCATGGTTAAACAGACATTTGATCCCAACAATATCCTGAATCCCGGCAAAATGGCTTTGGAGGTTAACTAATGGAAGCGACGTATGATTTTGAAAGAAAATATCGCGATCAAATTCTGAAATGTTCCCGCTGCGGCTACTGTCAGGCGGTGTGCCCGGTCTATGGCGCCACGTTGCGGCCGGCCTTCAACGCCCGTGGCAAGATGTTGCTGCTCAAAGAGATCATGGATAAAAAGGTTGAACTGAACGACGCGTTGATCGATACCCTGTTTCAGTGCACCACCTGCGCTGCATGCCACGAGAACTGCCCGTCGGGGGTCAATGTCCCTGAGATTATCAAACAGGCCCGCAAGGACATGGTCGATATCGGCTCGTGCCACCCGGCCTTTACCGGGATGAGCGAGGTGCTGCAAAAACACACCAATATCTATGCCGAGGACGAGCCCGAAGATTTCGACAGAGAGCGCAATCAACAGGCCGAGTATGTCTACTTTATCGGCTGCGTCGGACAATACCGCGAAGATGAAGCCACCGAGGCGACCCTGGATCTGCTGGACCGGCTGGAGGTCAATTACACTCTGATCGACGAAGTTTGCTGCAGCGGCGTGCTCGAAGATGTGGGGCACGAGTTGAATGGCGACCTGGCAAAGAAGAATATCGATGCGATTGTTGCCACCGGCGCCAAAACCGTCATCACCGGTTGTCCTTACTGTTATCGTACCTTTAAGAACAAAGAACCGTACGCCGTACTGCGCGACAAAGGTCTGAACCTCGTCCACATCTCCCAGTTCCTAAAAGATTTCGACCTGGGTGTGACCACCGACTTGAAAGTCACCTATCACGATCCCTGCGATCTGGGACGTCATTGCGGCATCTACGAAGATCCCCGCCAAACCATC
Source organism: Desulfobacteraceae bacterium (assembly GCA_050123815.1). Taxonomy (GTDB): domain Bacteria; phylum Desulfobacterota; class Desulfobacteria; order Desulfobacterales; family Desulfosarcinaceae; genus JARRKU01. The sequence goes on along the minus strand of JASFGJ010000225.1, from coordinate 4,392 downwards.
CGCAAGATTGCCCCCAATTTTGTGGAGATGGCGCACAACCATGCCGGCTCGCTGTGCTGCGGATCGGGCGGCGGGGCGCGAGGGGCTTACGCCAAAAATTCCCTGGCCATGGCCAAGCGCCGATTGGGCGAAGCCCTGGACCTGGAGGCCGATGTGCTGGTCACCGATTGCAATTCGTGTGTGCATAATCTGTCCAATGCCAAACTGCGCAAGCAGAAAATCCGGATATGCAACACCACCGAATTTATCAACGACCTGATGGAAGACGCAGAATGATCGGTTGGCCGGTTTGCCGGTTGCGCCGGTCGGCCTGCGGAATGATATGGATCTGGTTTTATTTTTTTCATCGGCTAAGAAGGCCGTCATGAACGAGAAATCGACAAGGAGGACACGCAATGGACATTAAAGGGTATAACATGCCTGAAGACCTTTATTACGAATCCAATCATTATTGGATCAAAAAAGAGGGTGATCTGATCGTTATGGGAATGGATGATTTTGCCCAGAAACTGGCCGGTGAAATCGTTTATATTCAACTGCCCGACGACGGCAAAAAGGTCAAGCTGGACAAAAAGTTCGCCAAAGTTGAGTCCGGCAAATGGCTGGGCAAGGTTTACGGTCCGGTCAACGGCGTCATCGACTCGGTCAACGAGGAACTGGAAGAGAATCCCGGCCTGGTCAACGAAGATTGCTACGGCAAGGGCTGGATGTACAAAATCAAGCCCGCCGATATGTCCGAAGTCGACAACCTGATCAGCGGTGCCGATGCACTTGAAAAATGGATTGAAGAAGAGATCGAAAAGTATGCCGACAATGAGTAAACCGACAAATTCCCGATACAGCTTGCAGCAGTGCATGCAAATGGCGGCCTGTACCAACTGCCAGTCCTGCGCCGATGTATGCCCGGCGGTGAAAGCCGCCGGGCACGGCGATCTTTCGGCGCTTTACCGCATGAAGGGCCTGCACAGGATCCTCAAGAGCCGCAGCAACGGGTTGCTGGGCAGACTCTTCGGCCGCAAACCCATGTCCGATGGGCAGTGGAAAGCCTTTTCCGAGACAGTGTTTCGCTGCACCCTGTGCGGCAATTGCCAGGAAGTGTGCCCGGTGGGCATCCACCTCAAGGAGTTGTGGCTGTCGCTGCGTCAAGACCTGGTCGATACCAGGCACTTTCCCAAAAAGATCAAGATGATCGAACGCAATCTGCAGCAAAGCCGCAATGTGTTTGACGAGGACAATGAAGAGCGGGCCGAATGGGTCGAGGATATGGACGATCCGCCCGACGATCTGTTTGTCCGGGACGAAGCCGAGGTGGTCTATTTTACAGGGTGCACGGCGGCCTATTTCCCGGTTGCCCAGAAAATTCCCCTGGCGCTGGCCGATTTGTTTCTCAAGGCCAAGGTCGACTTTACGCTCCTGGGTGAAGAGGAGTGGTGCTGCGGTTTCCCACTGCTGGGGGCGGGGCTTGGCGATCAGTTTGCCGAATTTGCCGAGCACAACATCGAGGCGGTGCTTGAGAAAGGCGCCCGCAAGGTCGTGTTCGCCTGCCCCTCTTGCTATGAGATGTGGAAAGCGCACTACCCGTACAAAGCGCACGGCATTGAAATTTATCACAGCACGCAGTATTTGCAGCAGCTTATCGAATCCGGAGCCATTGCTCTGAAAAACCTGGACCTGACGGTGACCTATCATGATCCATGCGATCTGGGCCGCGGTGCACGTGAGTTTGATGCTCCCCGCAACGTGATCGCGTCGATTCCCGGGATCACCTTCGTGGAATTGCCCAACAACCGTGAACAGTGCAACTGCTGTGGCGGCGGCGGCAACCTGGAGATGATCGATGCGGGCCTCTCTTCCGGGATTGCCGGGGCCAAGATCGACGAAGTGAAGTCCACCGGAGCCTCCACGGTCGTCACGTCATGCCAGCAATGCGTTCGGACGATGCTGACCTATTCCAAACGCAACAAGGCCGGTGTCGATGTGTTGGATGTTACCCAGCTGGTGCGGCGCGCCTTGCCGGATGATGATTAATTGCCGACCTGCCCGCTCGAACCGGGTGGGCCTTGGGTGGGTGAGGAGATCCGATTTGAACGACAGCCAAATGACAAGCGTACGCTTGAGCGAAGGCCAGGCGATGATTCATAGCGACGGCAGCAGCTTCCGCATGGCCCGGCGAGACGATGCAAGCAGCGGGGCCGGCTGTCCCATGCAGATGGTGGTGGGCGCTTTGGGAGCCTGTATCGTCTTGACGCTGGATGCGGTCGCCAAAAACAAAGGGATTGTGCTTGCCGGTGTTGAAGTCCGGTTGGGCTATCACACCGACGGCAACGGTCAAACCGAGTTTCAGGTGGTTTTGCAGTTGGATGCGGATTTATCCGAGCGTGAGCGAAAAATTTTATACCAGTCGGCAAAACTTTGTGAAGTGGGAAAAGTGCTCAAAAGCGACGTCGCCATCGACTACCGGGTTTGCGAAGGGGAGGGGATATGAAAATCTGGCGATTGCTCGATACGCCGCCCATGAGTGCGGCGGAAAATATGGCTCTGGATGAGGCGCTGCTGGAACTGAAAGGGCAGGGGCGGTCACCCAACACGATCCGCTTTTTGCAGTTCACGCCGCGCAGTGTCCTGGTGGGCTACCATCAGGCGATCCAGGAAGAGATCCGCCTCGATTTCTGCCGGGAGGCGGGGATCGATATCAACCGCCGTATTACCGGGGGCGGAGCGATCTTTTTCGATGAAAACCAACTTGGCTGGGAAGTGTATTGCGACAAGAAATTCTTCGATATCATTATTCCCAACAGCCGGCTGTTTAAAACCCTGTGTCAGCCTGTGGCAATCGCCCTGGGACGGTTGGGGGTGGCGGCTGAATTTCGCCCCCGCAATGATATCGAGGTAAAGGGCCGTAAGATATCGGGAACGGGCGGCACCGAGTCCGAAGGTGCGTTTATGTTTCAGGGCACCATGCTGGTGGATTTCGATGTCGATACCATGCTGCGCGCCTTGAGAATACCGGTGGAGAAACTCAAGGCCAAAGAGATCGATTCGGTCAAGGAGCGGGTGACCTGCCTCAAATGGGAGCTGGGCCGCACGCCGTCCTTGGAAAAGATCAAGGCGGCCATCCAATACGGTTTCGAAAACCATCTTGGAATCCGGCTCGAGGCCGGCGGGCTGACTGAACAGGAGCGGGAGCTGTTTGAGCGCAAACTGGAGCGCTGCCGATCCTGGGAATGGATCGATCGCGTCAAGCCGCGCTTTCAAAAACGCGAGGCCGTTCAATCCGCCTACAAAGCAGAGGCCGGCATGGTGCGCTATACACTGGTGGTCAATCTGGCCCAGCGTCGGCTCAAGGATATATACATTACCGGCGATTTTCTTTCGTTTCCCAGCCGGGCGCTGTACGATCTGGAATCGGCCTTGCGCGGGAGGGCGCTGGACCGCGATGGGCTGATATCCGTCATTTCGGAGTTTTTTGAGCAGGGGCGCATCACCGTTCCCGGCATGGAACTCAAGGACTTTATCACGCCCCTGGAACAGGCATTGGAAAAAATCAAGATTACCCAATTCGGGATCCCCCTGGAACACTGCAACCAGATTTCGGTCACCAACGGCTCGTTTCAAGAGATCATGCAAAAATCCCCATCGGTGCTGCTGCTGCCTTACTGCGCCAAGCTGGTCGATTGCGATTTGCGCTACGCCAAAGGGTGCAAGGTCTGCGGGCAGGAGGCGTGCAGCATCGGACCGGCCTGGCAAATGGGGCGCAGACACAAGATGCGGGTGATCAGCATCACCAGTTACGAAGACTTGTGGGCGCAGCTGATGCATATGAAACAACAGGGCGTCGAAGCCTTTATCGGATGCTGCTGCCAGCCCTTTTATGCCAAGCACGCCGACGATTTCCGGCGCAGCAAAATGCCCGGAATATTGCTCGATATCGACAATACCACCTGTTACGACCTGGATCAGGCCAGGCAGGCGTATGCCGGAACGTTCGAGAGCCAAACCGTGTTGGACCTCGATTTGCTGGAAACCGTTCTCAATGCGTCGGCGGCCGAGACCATCGATGGGGAGGCTGGCAAATGAACGCGAACAGCCACGTCGATGTTCTTGTCATCGGAGCCGGGCCGGCCGGCAGCGCTGCGGCCGGGGCCGCTGCCAGGCAGGGGGCAAGCGTCTTGATGGTTGAGCGAAAATCGAGCATCGGCGCTCCGGTGCAGTGCGCCGAGTATATACCGGCGCTGCTGCTGGGAAAGCTCGATGCGGGTCACTCCTTTGCCGTTCAGGCGGTCAAGGGCATGAAGACCTATGTGCCGGGTGCACCGGAAAAGATCACACGAGCGCCGGGCTATATCATCCACCGGGAGCGGTTTGACAAAGCTCTGGCGCGCAAGGCGCAAG
>JASFGJ010000224.1:0-6880 GCA_050123815.1 Desulfobacteraceae bacterium | reverse complement strand
GAAACGCATGTGGATCTTGAACAATATGTGCCGGCCGGAACTTCTCTCGCCCGGGTTTTTGGCACCCGTTCGGCCGAGATTCGCCTGCCCGTCACGGATGAGGATCTGGACCGGCTGGGGATGTCGCCCCGCACGGCACAACCCTTGCCTCCGGATCAAATGCCGGTGGTGCGCCTGAGTGCGACGATCAGCGGGCATACTCATTTCTGGCAGGGCAGCGTCGTACGGAGCGAAGGATTGTACGATCCCGAAACCCGCCTCATCCATGTTGTGGCCACCGTAGAGGATCCTTATGGCTTTTATAGCGACACGCACCCCTTTGCTCTGGCCATGGGGATGTTCGTTCAGGCCCGCATCGAGGGGCCAACCCTTCGCGATCGGGTCGTTCTTCCATCGAGCGCGCTGGTTGACAGCGACACGGTTTGGATCATTCGTGCCAACAACACGCTGCAGCAGCGTAAGGTTCGGTTGGCATATGCCGATGCCCGGCACCTGGTGATTGATGATGGCGTGATGCCCGGTGAAAGGGTCTATTTCAAGCCCGTCGATGTCGTAGCCGACGGCATGCAAGTGAAACCGGTTCCGGCAACAGAAAATCAGGAGACGAACCAATGAAAATCCATGGCAGCGGCATCATCGACTGGTTCACCCGCAATCGTGTGGCGGCGAATCTTTTGATGCTGGTGATTCTTGTGTGCGGCATCGTATCGGCCGTGCATATTCGAAAGGAGTTCTTCCCGGAATTTGCCACCGGTACGATCCATATCAGCGTTGCGTTTCCAGGCGCCGCACCCGAGGACGTAGAGCAGGGTATAGTCGTGAAAGTAGAAGAAGCGTTGCAGGGAGTCGACGGCATTAAGAAAATCACGGCCAGCGCCCACGAAGGGCTGGCGGCGCTGCAGGTCGGCGTCCTCAACGGCTATTGCCTCGACACGGTCATGGACCGCATAAAATCGAGGGTAGACGGAATTACTACTTTCCCGGATGAGGCCGAAAAGCCCGTGATCGCGGAAGAGACAACACGCGACGGTGTGCTCTGGCTGATTCTATCCGGGCCGCTTTCCGAAAAGGCACTCAAGTCGCTGGCCCAGCAGGTCAAAGATGAACTGACTCGTGATCCGCACATCAGCCAGGTAGAGATCCATGGAACCCGCGAGCGTGAAATCCGCATCGAGCTGTCGGAAGCCGCCATGAGCAAATACGGCTTGTCCTTCGATGCGGTGGCCGATGCGGTTCGCAAAAACTCTTTGGATCTTCCTGCCGGCACCCTCGAGACGCCAAGCGGTGATCTGCTGCTACGCACCAATGCCCAGGCATACACCGCGAAGCAATTCGAAGATATCGTTCTGGTCACCAGTCGCCAGGGGGGGCGCGTCTGCCTCGGCCAGTTGGCGCGGGTGATCGACGGCTTCGAAGAGGCCGATTGGTTTCTGCGCTTTCAGGGTCAGTCGGCCGTCGGTCTGCAAGTGTTTCGTGTCGGCAGCCAAAGCACGCTGGACGTTGCCGCTGCCGCCAAATCCTATGCCCGGCGAAAAGCGGCCGACCTTGCCCCGGGTGTCGAGTTGACGGCCATCGCCGACACATCGATCATGCTCAGGGATCGGCTCGACCTGATGTTGAAGAATTTGGGTTGGGGCGGGCTGCTGGTCTTCATCAGCCTGGTGCTGTTCCTGCGGTTCCGGGTGGCCTTTTGGGTGATGGCCGGTCTGCCGGTCTGTTTTTTGGGGACCGTCTGGCTGATGCCCACGCCGCCGATCGATATCTCCATCAATATGATCACCTTGTTCGGATTTATCCTGGTATTGGGGATCGTGGTCGATGACGCTATTGTCATCGGAGAGAATATCCACAGCACCGTCGCCCGGCAAGGCCCGGGCATCCGCAGCGTTGTCTTTGGCGCGCGGCAGGTCGCCACGGCGGCAACCTTCGGTGTGTTGACCACCATCGCAGCCTTTGTGCCCATGTTGATGATCCCGGGAATCAACGGCAAGATCTGGCGCGGGATCGCCTTGGTGGTGATTCTGTGCCTGGCCTTCTCCCTGATCGAATCCAAGCTGATTCTGCCGGCGCATTTGGTCCACCTGCGTGCCGCCGATGACGGCAAGGGTGCAAAAAACCCGCTGGTGCGGCTGCAGCGGTGGGTCAGCCGCTCGATGACCGTTTGGATTCAACGGGTGTATCAACCGCTGCTGGATGTGTCGTTGCGCCGTTGGATGACCACCTTGAGTGTTTTTGTGGCGGTGGTGATCGTCACCGTGGGCATGGTCAACAGCGGCCGGGTGCGCTTTGTCTTCTTTCCCGATATCGAAAGCGATACCATCGAGGCCAATTTAGAGCTGACGGCCGGAGCGCCTCTGGCTGCGGCCCGGGCGGCCGCCCAACAGATCGAAAGCGCCGCGCAGACAGTAAACACGCTCTACAAACAAGAGACCGGCATCTCCGAGGATGTGATCCGCAGCGTGATCGCATTGACGACCGCTTCGAATCGGGTTTGGTTCTATGCTGAATTGATGCCGTCGGAAAAACGAACCATGGGGTCCAATGCGATCATTAATCGCTGGCGCCAGGCCACCCCCGACATCCCCGGCATGGTCTCTCTTAAGTTTTCGGGGAGTGCCGCCGAATCGGGAAGCCCCATCAGTTTTGAACTCAAAGGCACCGACTTTGCCGACCTGCAAAACGCGGCCCGCGAATTGAAACGCCGCCTGGCAGAGTACGAGGGTGTGTTCGATACGCAGGATTCGTTGGAGAAAGGCAAAAATGAACTGCAATTGCGCTTGAAGGCCGGCGCCGAACAGTTGGGGTTGTCCGCCATTGATCTGGCCCGGCAGGTGCGGCAGGGCTTTTACGGTGGTGAGGTACAAACGCTGCAACGCAGCCGTGATGAGGTCAAGGTCATGGTTCGATATCCCCGCAGTGAACGCAAGGGCATGGCCGCTTTCGACACCATGCGGGTGCGAACCGACGAGGGCTTGGAACTGCCCTTTCGCAGCGTGGCCGAAGCCCGGCTCAAACCGGGTTTCGCCAATATCGAGCGCGCCGATCGGCAACGCGTGATCCACGTGTTTGCCAATGTCGACAAACATCACAGTGAGCCTCAGCGCATCATCGATGATATCGAAGCCCGTGTGATACCGAAATTGTTGGCCAAGTATCCGGGGCTGCGGTACGACCTGGCCGGCGAGGCCAAAGAGAGCAAAGCCTCGCTGAACGAGCTGAAGCGCGGAGCCGTGCTGGCGCTGCTGTTGATTTACGCCATGATGGCCATTCCGCTAAAATCCTACATTCAACCCCTGATCATCATGGCGGCCATCCCCTTCGGCATCGTGGGCGCGATCTGGGGGCACTGCCTGGTCGGGCTGCCCGTCAGCATATTGTCCGTATGCGGCATCATCGCCTTGTCCGGGGTCGTGGTCAACGACAGCCTGGTGATGGTGGATGTCATCAATCAAAAGCGCGCCGCCGGCCAACCCATGGTCCAGGCAGTGAGAGATTCCGGCGTGGCCCGCTTCCGTGCAATCGTGCTGACCTCGTTGACGACATTTCTGGGATTGCTGCCCATGTTGTTGGAAAGGAGCCTCCAAGCACAATTTCTGATCCCCATGTCTGTCTCGTTGGCCTTCGGGATTCTGTTCGCAACGGTGATAACGCTGATTTTAATTCCCTGCCTTTATGTTGCGGGTGCGACCAGCCTGCGACGACTGCGCCCGATGTTTCAAAAAGAGATCCAGCCGGCGCTGGCGTCAGGGCAGAGGAGGGATTAAATGCCGCTATCATGCTTGTCTTTAAATTCGATTTCTATATGGAATCAACAGATAGAAAGGTATAAGGAGGAGTCAATGGCGCATCAACGAAATACTCGCTTTGCGGTCCTGTTGTCACTATGCCTGGCGCTGACCATGGCGCCGGTCATGACTGCCGGAGCTGAGACGCCGCCCCTGGAGATGACGCGCCTGTGGGAAAAAGCCGCTCACTATATGACGCATCATCATTGGGTGCCCGGCAACGTCGTCGAGCAGGAAAAGACATTCAATCTGAAAGGACAGTTGGAAGAAGAGACGCGTGTCGTGTTGGGTCTGGCGCCGGACGATGGGAACACAATCCGTCTGAATCTGCTCAGTGCCGAAGAAAACGGTAAAGATGTCTCTCACCAGGCCCGTTCGGCGATCGAAAGCCATGTCACGCTAAGCGAGCTGGTTGGTGATACACCGTTTACTCCCACCAAAGGCCAAACAGTAACCGCTCACTACAATGGGCAGCACCGTCAGTTGAACGGACGGGAGTGTTGCGGATTTAGCTTTCTTTTTAATACCGGAGAGGCCACAATAGAGGGGACGGCCTGGCTGGATCAAAAAACCGGTCTGCCGCTTGAGGTCCACAGCCGGATCGTCACCGTTCCATTTATGCAGGATGACGTTAAAATCACGTCGTTCAGTGAATCCGAATACTATACCATTACGGGTCAAGGTGATTGTCTGTTGGATCGATCGCTGACCGAAATGCATATCGTGGTGCCGAAGCTCTGGTTCAGGGGCCGCGTCAAGACGGTTTGCTTTTGCAAGGACCACTGGAAATATGTATCTGTGAAATAAGTAACTCAACTTTCGGTTTTCATGAGCCGGCGCCTCCAGCGGGTGGTTTGCGCCACACGCAGCTTCATTTAAGTGTCACTAAGGCGCGCTCCGGGCACCCCGCAAACTCGCTGCGCTCAAACAGTGCGGGGCGCTGATCCTTCGCTGCGCCTAAGTGACACTAAAATTCGCTGCTCACATGGCGCAAACCACCCGCTGGTGGCACCTACTGCAGAGTAATAACGAAAGCCGAAAGTTGAGTAAGTAAATAGAACGCACGGCGGCGCCGTCTGATTTGCTGAAGCCGCCCATTGCATTCCACAAGGAGCACAACCGAATGGACCATCCGCAGCGCATTTTACTGGTGGAAGACGATGATCGACTGGCCGCATTGATCAAGGATTACCTGAATCAGCAGGGTTTTGATGTATCGATCGAGCGTCGCGGGGATACTGCCGCCGCTCGCATCAGAGGCGATAATCCCGACCTGGTGATTCTGGACCTGATGCTGCCGGGCAAAGACGGCCTGGCGGTATGCCGGAGCGTCCGGGCCGATTTCCACGGCCCGATACTGATCCTGACAGCCCGTGAGGACGACATGGATCAGGTGGCCGGTCTGGAGATGGGGGCCGACGACTACGTCAAAAAGCCGGTGGAGCCGCGCGTGCTTCTGGCGCGAATCCGCGCGCTGCTGCGTCGTTTTGAACAAACGGCACCGGAGAATTCTTCTGACGGTAAGGATTTCTCCCGGACAACGGAGCTGATTTTCGGTGCACTGCGCATCAGCTGCAACTCGCACACCGTCGAGCTGGGCGGCCGCAGCATTGCCATGACAACCAATGAATTTGATCTGCTCTGGCATCTGGCGTCCCATGCCGGCCATGTGCTGAGTCGGGAATCGCTTTACGCCGAACTGCGCGGGATCGACTACGACGGTCTCGACCGTTCCATGGACGTGATGGTGTCGCGGCTGCGCAAGAAACTGGGGGATGACGCCGCCGCTCCCAAACGAATCAAGACCATCTGGGGCCAGGGATATCTGTTTGTCGAAGATGCCTGGGAATAAAGGAAGTCAATGAAACGTATTTTTTTCAGCTTTTTTCTTTTTGTGACAGTAACCATCGTCGTGTTGAACCTGGCCTTCAGTCCATTGGTCGAGCGCGCCATGATACACTACCTTAAAGATGTGCTGGATGCTCACTACAGCGATCTGACCAGGGGCACGTTTCACATGTTGATGGAGGATTTGGGTGATCGGCCCGAATCGCAATGGCCGCAGCGCATTGAACACCTGCAGGACCATTTCGGTTACCCCATCGGTCTGAAACGCCTTTCCGAAATCGAAATGACCAAGGAAGAACACACCCAGCTTTTAAACCGTCAGGTTGTCGCCAAAGATGACGGCGAATTGTTCTATCTTCGTGTTCACGATACCCAGTATGCCTTGATCATGGGACCCGTAAAAGAGCCGGAGATGGACTTTTTCGGCTTGGCGGGCTTGATCTGGGCCGCCGCAATCGTTGTTGTCGCGATCCTGGCGCTGCTTTGGGCGCTGCCCTTTTGGCGCAAACTCAAACGCATCATCGCCGCCTCGCAAGCATTTGGCGACGGGCGGCTCGACACCCGGGCCAGGGTCCCCCGCCGTTCGGCCCTGGCGCCGCTGGCGGATGCATTCAATGGCATGGCGGATCGCATTCAGGGTCTGATCGACGCGCAGCGCGAGTTGACCAATGCCGTGTCCCACGAATTGCGGACCCCCATCTCCCGCATCCGCTTCAGTCTCGAAATGCTCGGCGGGGCCACCCGGGTGTCGGACCGCAAGCATTATCTGGCGGAGATGTCGCAAGACATCGACGAGTTGGATGAATTGGTGACCGAATCATTGATCTATGCCCGCTTCGATCGTGGCGCACCGCGGATCGAATGGCAGTCGCGCCTTCCGGAGCCCTGGCTGCGGAAAGTCACATCCCATGCAACCAAAGGTTTGCGATCCATTGAGTTTACCTGCACGAACCGGCTTTCCCAAACGGATCGCGAGATCCGTCTCGAACCCCGATATATGGGCCGCGCGTTGGGCAATCTCATACAGAATGCCGCCGCCTACGCCAACGGATGCATTGCGGTGGTCCTGGTTGATGACGGCGAGGATTGCCTGATCCATGTGGATGACGATGGGCCGGGGATTCCCGAAGCCGATCGCCGCCGCGTATTTCAGGCCTTTACTCGTCTGGACACGAGCCGCGATCGCGATACCGGAGGCTTCGGTCTTGGGTTGGCCATTGTTCAGCGGGTGGTCGCCTGGCATGGGG
>JASFGJ010000223.1:0-6910 GCA_050123815.1 Desulfobacteraceae bacterium | reverse complement strand
ATTTTTATGCTCACACAAGAGATCCGGATAGCCCTGACTATGTTGACGGAAGTGGGGCCAGCGGGCTCAGATTCGTCACCGGGTCCGGCGAAACAATAACCGGTGTGCTGTTCGAGGGGTGTAAATTTCGATTCTATCAAAACAATTCGATACAAATATATCAAGGTGACTTTGTCGGCGATATCGACATCCGACGTTGTTTGTTTGCCGACAACTACTCTGAGTCATCTCACTCGCAAGGTCTTTATACCCATGGTGTTAACGGAATTACGCTCGAAGAAAATATCTTTATCCACAATGGCTGGTACACGCAGAGCATCAACGGCGACAACGACCAGTCAGGTGGCCAGGCAACCATGTTCAATCACAACACCTATTTTTCCGGTTCAACCAATGTCACATTTAGGCAAAACATGTTTATCGAAGGGGCGAGCTCCGGCAATAAATTTACGGCAGCCACAGATGTGGAGAATCTCGTGCTGGATAACAACCTTTACATCGGCGGCGAGGTCGGGATCAGTATGGGGGGCAACTATCCGGACAATGATCAGAGATTCAACACCATCACCATATCCAACAATGTGCTGACCGATGTCGGCATGTCCAGACCGACCAACAGGACATTGAGCTGGTATTTCTGGTTTCAGGGGTGGAGCGGCGGGCAAGTCGACAATAACTATCTGCTGCACCAGCAATTGGACGCTAATGGCAACACCGTGGCCATGCTTATCTCCGACGATCATAGAAATGTGACTTACACAAACAATATTGTCTGCGGGCTAATAGGCGGAATTGGGCTCTATGTCAATACCAGTGATGTGTCGGGTATGGTGTTTGCCAACAATACCATTCAAATCCCCACTGGTTCTGATTATACAATTCAGGCCTTATATAGCACACTTGGCGCATGGACATTCAGCGACAACCGCTACTTCAGTGACCGGGTGGTTGGCTCTCGTTTCAGACTCGAGAACGAGGATCGAACGTTGGAGCAATGGCAGTCTGAAACGGGAGATAATTCGCCATTTTCACAATTTTCCTTTCCAGATCCGACGCGTGACATTGCCGGCTACCAGGCTCATGTCGGCGAAACCGCCACGATGGAGGCCTTTATCGCGGCTTGCCGATCTCAGGACCGTTTTCATTGGGATGGGCGGTATGCTACCGATACCGTCAATGATTGGATAAAAGCCGGTTTCAGAGAATCGGGGCCAGATAACGATGACGACAATGGGAATTCGGATGGCGATTCCGGCAGCAGCGGCTGTTTTATTTCCCTCTTTTAGGGCTCGCGCAAAAATAGATTTGCATTTTTGCGCGAGCCCCTCGCATCTTGTCCGTTTAATTGTTTGACACTACGGCTGCACAGATTGCCTCGACATGACGGTGGTCGGTGCCGCCGCAGCCTCCGAAAATGTTCAGGTTGGGCAAAAGGCTGGCCAACTCCGCGTAGCGCGCACCCAGCTCGTGGGGATTGCCGTCGTCCAGCTCCGTAGTGTAGTTGATGGTAAAGGCGGAGACCAGGTCGGCCTTGGTTTCACTAAGCGTTTTGATCTGTTCGTAATGGTAGCGGTAGGCCTGACCGGCCGTCATCGCTTCGGATACGCTATATCCATCACCTCTGGGACCGATGCATCCGCTGATTACCATGGGGGTGCTCTCGCTTTCCGATTCGCTGCGCAGCTCTTCCAGCAAGGCAATGGACTTGCGATTGATCTCCTTCAAATCGGCGTCATTGTGCCCCAGCTTGTCGCCCCAGTCACGGCTGGCACGCCAGGTGGGGCTCTCAAGGATAAACCCGACGTGGTGAGATTTGGCCAGATCAATATAGTCCGTGTAATAGCGGCGCAAGACCTCATACCCATTGGTTTTGGTCAGCAGGTCGAAGGCGGCAAACTTGGGAAGTTCGAAGCCATGGTGGAAAATCAAGGTGGTTTCGAGGCCGCCGTCGGTAATAAACGGTGTATCGGACATTTGGGGCAGGTTGTTTCGATGGTTGCTCATTGGGACCTCCTTATATTCTCGTCGATAATAATATCAAATGTCTTAGAGATGGTCGGCCGGTTTAAGCTGTGATGCCGGACTAACGCGTCACATAAGGATCTTTTCCAGCCGATTTGGAAAAGATCCTTTTATTATAAATCAGGTGCGTTTGTTCCAATGCGGGAGAGCTCTTTGGGGGGCGTCTTCGCTTTGATTCATGCCATGCGCTATGCGATAAAGAAAATATCCTGGAAGTACGGTATTTTTTTCCATTTTCAATAGGCCGCTTAAACACCAGATTGAATCCAGCCGTAAGATCTTTTCTGCCGGCCGGTTCTTTCTGCTTCAATTGGACACCGCAAAAACCTGTATCAAGCAGACGCTTTTGGGAGTCAAGATCATCCAGACACACATCCACGGCGCTGTCGTCGTCGAACCTGCGTCGGTTATAAAGATCTTGATGCACGATGTAGCGAACCTTGTCGCCATATTTGATTTTCAGACGGGAGATATGAAATCCGGTTGCCAGCAACACCGGTATGTTCCAGATATTATACGGTGAAACCGTTGCGCAAACGTATGGGTGCGTCCCCTGATGGCGGAGTATCTGCAGGGCCATGCGATTTAACATCAAAGCCAGGCGATTGCCCCTGAAATCGGGGTGGACGCAGACCATCTGAAAGTTGACCACTTTTGTCAGTTGATCTCCGGCCAGGTTCAGATCGATGCCCAGGTTCCACTCGCTGTCGTTTGGTTCAGGGTAATAGAGATTTCGAAAGGCAACGAGTCGCCCTTCCACAAATACGCCCAGTACGACTCCGCGGCGCCCTAAGTGCTGTTTCATGAAGCCTTTTGTAAACGATTGAAGCAAATCCGGGTGCTGCAGATTCCGACAAATGATCTTCTGAAGCTCCATCACCTGGTGAAGCTGACTTTCGTCCAGGCGGCCGGCCTTGTATCTAACCAACCTGTCTTGAGTTTTATCGCTCTTTTGGCGTAACCATCCGGTCGTTATGATTGGCTGCATTGCAACGCTCCTTAATATTGACTTTAGTTACGTTCAGCAATAAGCGTACCAGCTTGATACGGAAGAATAAGACGGACCAATATCGATAAATGTTCAATGCTTATATGATTTGCTTTTCTTAAAGGCGGGTGTGCCGACAAAATTATGACAACCGGGCCAATGGATCGGGGCTATGGATGATGAACGGTACCGCAATTAACAGATAGCGCCGGCATGCAAGCGGAGGTGGTCGACCAGGGATTACTCCAGGACCGCTCGAATGGTTTCGGCCATATCACTCAAAGCGATGGGCTTCATTAAAAAGGCATTGACGCCAATGGCACGCGCCCGTTCCTTTGATATTTTTTTGCTGTAGCCTGTGCAAAGAATAATCGGAATGTCCGGTTTGATTTTTTTGGCCGCTATGGCGAGTTGGTCTCCGGACATTCGAGGCATGGTCATGTCCGTTATCATTATGTCATAGTCATCCGGCGCCTGTGACAGATGTTCCAGGGCCTGCCGGCTGCTATTGACGGTTGTTACCTTGTAGCCCAACAAGCTCAGGCGTTGACGGCTCATATCGGCAATCGACACTTCATCATCGACAAACAAGATACGCTCGGACCCCATCGGCATCGTTTTGACCCTGGTGATAGATGAGCCTGTCTCCTGGTTTGACAGCGGCAGGTAGATTATAAAGGTCGTCCCCCAGCCGACCTTGCTGTCGACAGTGATCTCTCCATGATGGCTTTGAACGATACCGTGCACCACGGACAGCCCAAGCCCCGTGCCCTCTCCCCTGCCCTTGGTTGTGTAATAAGGATCAAAAATCCGGTCCAGTTTGTGAGCGGCAATTCCGGTGCCCGTGTCCGATACGATAATTTTCAGAAATATTCCGGGCGTGAACACCGGGTGCATGCTGTTGAAAGAACGGTCAAGTGTCTCCTCCGTGACCGTCACGGTCAGGATGCCGCCGTCATTTTCCATGGCCTGGGCGGCATTGGTGAAAAGGTTCATGAAAATCTGATGGATTTGCGTCGGCTCCGCCATGGCAAACGAATTGCTCTCCACCTTGAGCCGGACGTCGATGGAGGCCGGGATGATGGATCGGATCAATTTGGTCGCCTCTTTGGCGATGACGCTGATCTGAACCGGCTGGATGTGACCTTCTTCTTTGCGGGCAAATGTCAGGATTTGCCGGACCAGCTCCTTGGCCCTCATTCCGGCCCGATAGACCTCTTGCAAGTTGCTTTCCAATTGGCTGCCGGTCTCGATATCCATCAGGGAAAGTTCCACATAGCCCAGTACGGATGAGAGGATGTTGTTGAAATCGTGCGCGATGCCGCCGGCCAGCGTGCCGATGGCCTCCATTTTATAGGCGTGTCTCAGTTGGGCTGCCAGCCGAATCTTTTCCTCTTCGGCCCGTTTGCGATCCGTAATGTCTTCATGGGTCACCACGACCCGGCGCACACCTTTGCCGGGGAACAGGGTGACCCGGCCGTGAAACCACATCCGTTCGCCGTTGGTTTGCATGGCATATTCCATTTCGAACACATCTTTTTCTTTATTCAGCACCGCCTGGATGCCATCGCTTAACGCTTGCGCACAAGAGGCCTCCAGGGAGGCATCGGTTTCAATCGATTTGCACAGATCGAAATAATTGGTGCTTTCGCAACACCGCAGCACGTGACCGCTTTTGACATTCGAAAATTCCCGCCAGGCTTTGTTCACCGCCAGAATCTCGCCGGACGCATCGATAATGGCGATATGACTGGAGAGGGCGTCCAGGGTCGAGCGCAGAAATCGCTCCGACTCGCGCATTTTTTCTTTGGCCGAGTGCCGATGGACAGCATAGCGGATGACCCGCGACAATTGCGATCGGTGGGTTTGGCCTTTGATCAGGAAATCCTGTGCCCCGTCCTGGACGGCGGCAATGCCGACGCCTTCGTCCTGATTTCCGGTCAAAACGACGATCGGCATTTCCGGTGCGGCCTTGCGGGTCAGGCGAATCGTATCCAATCCCTGGCAGTCGGGAAGGTCCAGGTCCAGCAGCGCCAGATCGGTCTTTTGTTTGTGCAGATGGGAGACCGCATCGGAGAGACGGCTGACACAATGAACCTTGAATTCCGATTCGTCGTCGGACGGCAGCATTTCGCGGATCAAATCGGCATCGCCGGGATTGTCTTCAATCAGCAAAATGCGCAACGGTTTATCCATGTTTTTCTCCATTGGGCGGCAGCGCCACGATGCTGAACCAAAAGTCTTCAATGGATCGAACGACTTTGACGAATTGATTTAAATCAAGGGGTTTGGTGATATAGCAATTGGCGTGCAAATTGTATGATTTGAGAATGTCCTCTTCGTCTTCCGATGTGGTCAAGACGACGACCGGTATCCGCTTGAGGTGTTTGTGCGCTTTGATGTCCGCCAGTACTTCGCGGCCGTCTTTGCGGGGAAGATTGAGATCCAGCAGGATCAGGTCCGGTCGCGGGGCGTCTGCGAAGTCGTTTTTCCTGTGCAGAAAATCCATCGCGGCTTCTCCGTCACCCACCACATAGAGCTGGTTGTTGATTTTCTTGTCGTGCAGCGCTTCACGGGCAAGGTCGGCGTCGCCCGGGTTGTCTTCCACCAGTAAAATATCGATGGGTTTGACACTTGCCTTTGCTACCATGTTCCTATTCCTCCCGTTATATGGATGGTAATGTAAAATAAAAGGTTGTGCCCTTTCCGGGGGACGATTCGAACCAAATCCTTCCGCCGTGACGGTGGACGATCCGTTTGCATATCGCCAGCCCGATGCCGGTGCCGGGATATTCATCGCGGGTATGCAGCCGTTGAAAAATCACAAAGACCCGCTCCTTGTATTTGCTGTCGATTCCGATGCCGTTGTCCTGAACGGCAAGGCGCCAACGGTTTTCAACACGCTGTGCCGAAATGTGGATACTAGGGGTGGTGGATGGTTGGCGGAACTTGATGCCGTTGCTGATCAGGTTTTGAAAGAGCTGGGTCAACTGGGATTCGTCGGCCTGAACGATTGGCAGATCACCGGATGTCACCAGCGCTCCGGTCTCATTGATCAGTGTTTTCAGATTTGCCATGGCGCCGCACAGGACATGATGGCTATCTAACGGTTTAAACGCCTGGGCGCGGGTCTCGACCCTTGAAAAGGCAAGCAGATCACGGATCAAGATTTGCATTCGCTGCGCACCGTCCACCGCATAATGGATGAATTTGTGGGCCTTTTGGTCGAGTTGGTCTTCGTACCGCTCCGCCAGCAATTGGGTGTAGCTGGCGACCATGCGCAACGGCTCCTGCAGATCGTGAGATGCCACATAGGCGAACTGTTTCAGGTCTTCGTTGGATCGTTTCAGCGCCTTGATCGCCGCTTCACGCTCCATCTCGGCTTGTTTGCGCTGGGTCACGTCCCGGACGATCGACCACATGCCGATGGGATTGCCAGAATCGTCGGTTATCAGAAAGGTGCGCAGCTCAGCCGGAAAGCGGCTGCCGTCGGCGCGCAGATACTCTTTCTCGAATACCTCGGATCGACCCAGGGGCAATACCTGCTCAGACACGATTTTGGCGATGGAAGCACGCCATCTGGGCGGTGTCAGATCCGCCTCTTTCATCGACAGCAAGGCTTTCTTTTCATGGCCGAGCATCTGCTGGAAAGCGTCGTTGGCATCGACGATCCGGCCGGTCATATCCATCTGGACGAAGGCATCCCGCATGGTCTGGTGCAAGCGCCGATAGCGGGCTTCGCTCGCTTCCAGGGCTGCGGCGCTCTCCAGTTGCCTGCGCAGCAGCCGGGATACCAGAATGCCGCCTGCCAGGCAGGACATGACAAAGGCGGTTCTTGCAAACAGATCCGGGGAAGAGACATTGATCAAAATGGAGTCCAGCGCATTTTCCGGTGCCTGA
>JASFGJ010000222.1:0-6935 GCA_050123815.1 Desulfobacteraceae bacterium | reverse complement strand
TGGATTTGGTGCTGTTTTCCCTGGCAATGAGTTTTGTGAGCAGCCAGGTCTTGGAGTATGTGTTAAATATTTCCAACCAGCGCAAAATGGCCTTGATCGTCTCCGAGCATTCAAACCGGATCGCCCCGGAAATACTGTCCCGCCTTGGTCGGGGTGCGACCTTGCTTGAAGGCCGTGGTGCGTATACCGGTAATGAGAAAAATGTAGTGCTGACCGTGATCAACAGTTTCCAACTCAAGCGTCTGGAGGAGCTTGTGTTCACGATCGATTCGCAGGCTTTCGTGATTGTTGAAAACACATTGAATGTCATTGGTAAGGGATTTTCCAGAAGAAAAACTTACTAGAAGCTATTTTTTAACCACATCGGTCAGAATCTTTTGACCCTCGGGGCTCAAGCCCAATTGTTGAATCTCTTTGGTGCGTTGTACTCTGGTCCCGTAGCCGCCCATGTAGCCATTGAGCCGTGCCACGGCGGTGGAATCCACAAAATCTTTTTTTATAGGATAGATGCGTTGGAGTTCACGGACCAGTTTCATGCGCCGCTTTAAAAGATACTTCTGGTGATAATCTTCCGCCCACGTAAAGGAGCGCAGCGGCAGTACATCGCTGTGGACGCTTCGGTCCAGTTTTACTTCTCTGGATGCTTTCGATTTGAGGGCTTGTTCTTTCTGTTGCTGGTCGTGAATGTGGCCGTATCGAATTGGCTGGGAATTTGGGTGTCGATAAACGGTACGGCCGCTTGCAATTGCAAGGCTGCTGGATCGTGTATACCTGAAAAAATAAGACTCATTTTGATGATTTCAGTAAAGATTTGGTAAAGATTGCCGGGCATTTGCCATTTGTTGTTAGAGAATAACCTTTGACGAATTGATCGGTTAAACTTATAATTGATGGAAAAGGTTTCGTTTATCGAGCTGAACGCCGGGAATCGTGTTTCAGCTCTCCTTCTTGCACACATTCATCGGTATAATAGATTTGCAAATCAATCCAGCGGCATTTGATCCATAGTTTTGCTGAGCTCTTTGTTGAAGGATTATGAGGAACCAAAGCGCCAAACATCCCATCGTTCGATTTTTCGAAAATTTTCTGTTGGTCGGGATCTACCGGCGCCTGCAAGATTACGAAAACGCCCGCAAACTGGTCATCGTCAACAGCATTACCCTGTACGCCATTGTCGTTTTGTTGATTATTGGTACCATCGTCTATCTGCGCGGCAACCCAATGCTTGGACTGGTGGACATCTTAACAGCGGTGCTGCTGGTTGGCTGCATTGTTTATCTGCGCCGGACCGGACGGCACCAGTTGCCGATTTATGTCGGGATCAGCGCCATGACCGGATTGTACGGTTATCTGTTTTTCATTGGAAGCGGCAACACTACTGGATTTGTCTGGTATTATACCTATCCGCTTTTTACCCTTTACATCATGGGCAAACGCGATGGTGTTATTGCCAACCTGATCTTGATGGTTCCGTCGTTTACCTACCTGTTCACTATGTGGCATGACGTAGATCCGTTGTATTCCCAGGATTTTACCATTCGCTTCATCCCTTCGTTGTTTTTTGTATTTATCTTCTCCTATTTTTTCGAAGCAACCCGGTTAAAAGCTTTTCATAAACTGCAAAAAAAGCAGGACCAGCTGGTCGAGACCATTGGGGAGCTTCAACGAAAGGAAGGTGAGCTGAAGAAGGCGCATGATAGTCTCGAAGCCCAGGTGGCGGAACGCACCAATGCGCTAAGGCGGACCAATGAGGAATTGATCATTGAAATCGAAGAACGCAAGCGCTCCGAGGTGAGACAAAAAACGCTCGAAAATCAGCTGCTGCAAGCGCAAAAGATGCAGGCCATCGGCACATTGGCCGGTGGCGTGGCCCACGACCTGAACAATATCCTTTCGGGCATCACCAGCTACCCCGAGTTGATGTTGATGAAACTGCCCCAAGAGAGCCCGCTCAGAGCTCCTTTGAAAACGATTCAAACCTCAGGGGAGAAAGCGGCGGCCATTGTCCAGGATCTGTTGACGCTGTCTCGCAGAGGCGCCGCAACCTTCAGTCCTGTCGACCTGCATATCGTTATTACGGAATACCTGGAGAGCCCCGAGTTGAAAAAAATGTTGTCCTTTCATCCGGGAGTGACGGTAAAGACACATTTTGAATCCCCTCCGTTTGCCATATCCGGATCGACGGTTCATTTGAGCAAAACCATCATGAACCTGGTAACCAACGCAGCCGAGGCCATGCCCAAAGGGGGCTGCATCGGCATCGAACTGCGCGGAACGCATTTGGATCCAGGGCAGCGGATTTCAGATAAACTTGCGCCAGGGCGGTATGTCAAACTGACTGTTTCGGATTCGGGAAAGGGCATTGATCCGCTGATCATCGATCGGATCTATGAGCCATTTTTCACCACCAAAAAGATGGGACGCAGCGGTACCGGATTAGGCATGGCCGTGGTTTGGGGTACGGTGGAAGATCATCAGGGGCATATCAACATCCTAAGCTCACCGGACTCAGGCACGGCATTCGAACTGTGGTTCCCAGCAATCGAGGATGATGTGAAAAAGCCGATCTGTGCAGCGGCCGAACTGCCCCGGGCAAACCATGATGAGTCGGTGCTGGTTGTGGATGACATTGCCGAACAGCGGGAGATTGCCAAGGCGATCCTCATAGATCTGGGGTATACCGTCACCATGGTTGACAGTGGTGAGAACGCCGTCGCCTATCTGCAAGAGATGGATGCGGATCTCCTGCTGCTGGACATGGCCATGGAGCCGGGATTGGACGGATTGGAGACCTATCGACGCGTTCTTGAATTCAAACCTGGCCAGCGTGCGGTCATTGTCAGCGGATTTTCAGATTCCGGACGGATTCGGAGCGCCCTCAAGCTTGGTGCGTACTGCTACGTCAAAAAGCCCTATGCCATCGAATCCATTTCTAAAGCGATCAGAGATGCACTGGATGCATAAAATCAGGGTTAAGTTTTTCGACCAATCGCCGATGAATAGGTAGGCTGTCCATTAGGGCGGCTGTCGATCGTTTGTGATGAACACTGATAGATCTGAGGTCATGCATTGCCGGTCCTGAAACGCTTGAATTTCAACTTGTTAAACGGTCACCGCTCTCACCAAGCGAACACCTGGGAATCATATGGAAGCTGAAACGAAAGAGACCCTTCTTTTTGTCGATGACGAGGAGAGTATCCTGGATATCGCCGAGACCTATTTCGGCAGTCGCGGCTATACTGTTTTGACCGCCTGCAACGGGCGGGAAGCGGTGGATGTGTTGGGCAGCAACCACATTGATTGCTGTTTTACCGATATAAATATGCCGGAGATGGATGGGCTTGAACTCGCTGAACATATAAGAAAGTATGATAATACCGTTCCCGTCGTGGTGATGACTGGATTTCCATCCCTGGACAATACGATTCACACCCTGAAAAACGGGGTCGTTGATTTTCTGATCAAACCGGTCAACCTGAACCAGATGGAATTGAGTGTGCAGCGCGTACTGCGCGAGCGCCGACTGTTCATTGAGAATATTATTTTAAGCAAGGAAGTCGAGGGCAAAGCCAAACTTGAGCAGCTCAATCGTGAATTGACGAACAGAATCAATGATCTGAATGTCTTAAACCGTATCATGACCGATTTCGCATCGTTACGGGAAAGCGCAGATGTTTTCAGACAGCTTGTCGACATGAGCATTGAAATCGTCTGTGCGGATGCGGCTTGTTTTCACTTGATCAAAGCGTCGGGCGATCAATCCATGGCCATTGCCACATCAACGGCTCAAAGTCTGAATGGCGAAGGCGCCGGTGCAGAGGATCACTTTGCTCCGTTGAATGATAATGGAATTCAAAATCTGATTATGGATGTGGTTCGTGACGATCAACCCCTTCTGGTAACGAATAACAATGGGGGCGGCAGCATCCACGCGCAAATAAAATCGTTGATGCTGGCGCCGCTTAAAATTCGCTCTAAAATCCTTGGCGTGTTGAGCGCCTCGGTAATGAATGGAAAACAGCGCTTCAACGAGAAAGATCTGTACCACCTGACATTCATGACCAACAAAGCCGCTGCAGCCATTGAAAACCTGGCACTATACGAAAATATTTACAGTAACCTTCTGGCTACGCTGTATGCGTTTGTTACAGCCATCGAAGCGCGAGATCCATATACCAAAGAGCATTCCAGCAGGGTAACCCGACTGGCGATTGCAATGGCACAAGCGACAGGTTTGACAAATGAGGATTTAGAGATTTTGAATGTCGCCGGCTTGTTGCACGATATTGGTAAAATCGGCATACGGGACGAAATCTTGCTCAAACCCGGCCGCCTCGATGAAAACGAATACCAGATCATTCAGCAACATCCCATCATCGGTGCGGAGATCATGGACAATCTGGGGTTATGGCATCGCGAAAAACAAATTGTTCGAGGCCACCACGAGCGTTATGACGGTACCGGTTATCCTGACCGGCTCAAAGGCGAGGAGATTCCCTTTCTGGCCCGTATCTTGAGCATTGCCGATGTTTATGATGCCTTGGCGTCCGATCGTGCCTATCGCCGACGCATGGAAGATGCTAAAATTCTCCATATCATGTACTCCGGTGCCGGAACTCAATTCGACCCCGATATGGTGGATGTTTTTCGAAAATTGTACGAATCCGGCGAAGTGGCCAAGCTTTTGGATGAGATCGACTGATCCTGCCGATTCATCGACAGCCCCAATCACCTTCCTCATTATTCTAATATTCGGTTTTCTCCTGGATGGTTCCAGCCTCCTCTTGCGCAAATTGCAAATTAGCACTAAATAGTGTCCAGATTTGCCTGCACCCCAACCAACCGATTGGAGCAGCGATGCAGTGGTATTATCCGGTTAATTTAAAAGCCTGGATGCGGCGCGTGGTTGCGCTGCGATCGGTCGTGGTGTTGATGGCGATGATGGCCATGGCCGTGACCGAGTTTCGATTTGACTGGATTGAACGTCTTGTGGGCAACTATTTATCGACCACCAATGCCAGCCGTCCTGAATCGGGTGCGATTTGGGATCAGGGCCACCAGACCGATTCGGCGAGACAGGCGCTGAGCCAGTACATGTCTCAGGTGCAGACGGTTCAGCGTGAGGCCCGCCGCGCCGCATCCCTCGGACAAGTTGTGGCCGGCATAGACGCAAACCAGGGAGCCATGATATCGGCCGACCACTTTATCGAGCTATATTTAAAACTTCCACCAATATTATCTCATGAAATTATCTCTCCATTTACATTGCTGGCCTATATCAATAGCAGCAGATGGCGCAGGACATTTTTCGAGCAGCAAGACCAGCAACTGGCCGTCTATCTACTGGATGATCATAACCAGGTGCTGCACCGCCTGGCGATTGGACCGGCCATGCTCGGACATATCCAGCGCGGGGAGGTGGCCATTCAAACCAGTTTGTACCACCTGGCCGATTTTGCCGCGCACATCTACCCGGCGGCGGAATTTTTCACGGCTCTGAATTCGCTGCCTGAATCGGTGCGCAAAGGGATTATCGCCGAGCCCGAAGACTTGCTGCGTATTTCCGGGCGGATTGTCCGTGTCGGAATTTCCGATCGATCCTCCGGCGAAACAGTGGATTTGGGATTTGAGGTCGAGGACCTCGATGATGCCAAAGTAATTCTGGTTCAGGGGCGAACCGATGATGTGCGGCGATTGATCGCGATGCTTGAAGGGCAGCCATCCGGCTATTGGGCCGATGACGAGGAGGAGATGCCATGACGCCCGGCGTGCGAGTCATGCGTTGGATCGGCGGTGCTGCGGCGGCAGTCATGGCGCTGGCCGGCGTTTTTGCGGTGGCAGGTGCCGTGTTGTTGTTCAGCACGGTCGGCACGTTGCCCCGGCTGCCCGAGCCACTGCGCCGAATCATCGAGACACCTCCAACAGAAATATTTGCCGCAAACGGTCAACGCGTCTTGCAGATCGGGGGGCGCGAGTACGTGCCGCTCACCCAGATATCGCAAAGCTTTGTCAATGCCATTTTGGCCACTGAAGATCATCGCTTCTGGCAACACCGGGGGATCAACAAGCTGCGAACCCTTAAAGCGTTGTGGATTACCTTGTTTGAAAAAGGACGCGTGCAGGGGGCCTCCACCATCACGCAACAGCTGGCAAAAAATCTATTTTTCTCGTTTGAGCAGACCTATACCCGCAAGTTCCGAGAATTGATGGTGGCGCTGCAGATCGAATCCCAGTTCAGCAAACAGGAGATTCTCGAAGCCTATATCAACCAGATCAACATCAGCCCCAGTGCACAAGGCGTCGGGGCTGCAGCACGTCTGTTTTTCGGCAAATCCGCTTCGCAATTGAGTCTGGCTGAATCCGCACTGTTGGCCGGCTTGCCAAAATCACCCACCCGATACAATCCGCTGCGCTATTTCGAGCGCGCCAAGGCGCGCCAGCGCATCGTACTTGGACGCATGACGGCGGCCGGCTTTATTACCCCTGAAATGGCTTCAGAGGCCGAAGCCGAAACCCTGGTCTTTCAGAAGCGCAACCGCGAAATCCGTCCCGCCAGCTATTTTGTGGACTGGGTGCTCAAAACACTTGAAGAGCGCTATGGCCCTCAGGTTGTCTATCACGGCGGGCTTAAAGTCACTACCTCGCTGGATCTTGAACTTCAAATGGTGGCGGAACAGAGCCTTCGAAACGGTCTTGCCGATCTGGACACCCTGATGGGCATGACACCTGCGGAAGAAGATTCGACCGATGCCGGTCTGCGGCCCCAGGGGGCCCTGGTCGCCGTACAGGCCAACTCCGGAGCCGTAAAGGCCCTTGTGGGGGGACGCAGCTATGCCGAGACCGAGTTCAACCGTGCGGTCGAAAGCAATCGCCTTCCCGGATCCGGGTTCAAGCCCTTTGTGTATTACAAAGCCTTTGAGCAAATGGGGCTATCC
>JASFGJ010000221.1:0-6940 GCA_050123815.1 Desulfobacteraceae bacterium | reverse complement strand
ACATAAGCAGATCAGCGATTTTGTGGTCAACGAACTGGAAAAGGCTGTGCCGCAGCCCCTGTGGATCGTCAAACCAAAAGAGGAATTCGTTGCCTGGTACAAAGAGGCGTTTTATCAGTCATGGGCCGAATTCGCTCTCAATTTCGGCGAGGCCAGGGCGCTGTTTGAGGGCGCTGACCAATGGAAAGCGGTGATTGAACGATTTGCCAGCGACGACAGCCCCTATCTCGGCCTGCTGCAAACCATGGAAGAGCAGTTACTCGGCGTCGAAAAAGATCGGTGGCCCAGTTTGGAACTGGACGCGGAAAAAGATCTGTATACCATACGTTGGCTCGATCAGATCAGGGACTTCGGCATTATCCGCAAGGCCGTTGCCAGCGAAAAACTGACGGAGAACAAGGCGGCCACCGAGCAAATCTCCCGACAAATGTCGAACAAGGTCAGGATCGCCGCCAAGATTGTAAAGGGCTCGATGGGTGAGAGCAAACTCGCCAAAGGCAAACAGGCGTATAAACGTTATCAGGAGGCCTTGCGAAGCTTTAACGGCATCACGGCCTCCGGCAGCCATGCGTACACGATTGTAAAGGCCGGTTTCGAAGACAATCCGGCCCAGGCAAAATCTCCGGTTTACTCGGCTCAAAAAGCCGTCGATAACATCCGGAGCGCCATGGCCCCCAAAGAGGGATGGAAGGCCGAAGCGGAACAGAATCCTTTCTGGCAACTGATCACCGAACCGGTGAACGCGCTGTGGCAATATTCCGTACACCAGGCAGGATGTCATCTTCAAGAGATGTGGGATCAGGAAGTCATTGTCAAAACGGAAGGCGTTTACAATCAGCATCAGCTCGTCTCTCTGCTGTTTGGTGACAAGGGCTATGCCGATAAGTTCATTAACAATCATGCGGGGCCCTTTGTCGTGCGCAGTTCGCGACGGGGGTATCACACCAAGGAGGTGCGCGGGTGCGCCATCCCGTTTAAGAAAAGCTATTTTTCATTTATCAAGCAAGGCAAGCGTTGGGGGACCGTCTCCAGCGGTGCAGGCAAAACCCATGTCGTCAGAGTCGGGGCGCTCCCCACGGACGTCAACATCGAGGCACGCGTCAAACCGCACATGACCCGATTGCTGCTAGATGGCACCGACGGCGGCACGGTACTGGAAAACAAGCAGTATCCCATCGAAAAGAACTTCAGCTGGTCGCCTTCCACCTCGGGAGACGTGACACTGCAGATCATGCTGGGGGATATTACGCTGACCCGGAAATATACCGGTTACTGCGCTTTCGGACGATTTTTACGAGAATTCAAAAACGGCAAACGCGTGTTTACGGTCAACGACTTTAAAGACTATCGGCATGAATTTAACCGGCTCGGTGTGAATCAAATTATTGTATATTACCAGTTCCAGGCCAGACAAGTGGCCCCGATCGTACGGATGCTCAACACGACTCCCGGACGACCGCCGGCGGTTATTATTTCATGTGCAAGGTGAATAAGGCTGATGAAGCATCAGGAACAATGGAAATGGTTTGCATGGGGCAAACACCCGGGAGTGCAGGATTTTGTCTGCGCAGGCACCCAGACGCCGCTGTTTCAACGGTTTACCACATGGGTGGACAACGGGTTTGCCAGGCTTGAGGCGGGTTCCGGCAAGCGCAAACGTCACTGCTCCTGGAGATTCTGGACCAAAGGGGCGGCGGACCAAGTCGTCTGCGGTTTGGTTCGCAACAGCTGCGATACCTTTGGCAGGAGCTTTCCATCACTATTTATCGGCTCGGGAGAATTGGAAGATTGGGTAAACAATTGCTCTGTTTTGCCTTTTGCTTTCGATCCCATCTGGAAAAGTTTCGAATATATTGCCTCGGCGCGATTCGACACCATCGGGCAACTCAACGACCATTTGCAACTACTCCAGCAGCCGTTGCCGGAGTGGCGAAAATATCAGCAGCGGATATATAAGACAGCAAATTTGTTCAAGACCGCCAAGAGCGAGGAGAAGGTGGATGGCTTAAAACGTCTGATCCAGGTCGATTGCGAGCAGCCTGAAAATCTACCATATGATCTGCAGTTCTGCAATCGGGTCATGTCAACCGGCGATGATCAGGCGCCGTTGGCGGTTTTTATCAGTGAGATTGAGGATCGTATCACCGTGGCGATTATGAACCACACATTATCACCGGAAGATTTTGTCTGGCTCTGGGAGTTGGAACAAAACAGTCACTTGTTCGAAGCCCAGAAGGCATCAAAAGGATAAGATGAGACTGAATATTGAAATAGAGCCTTTTTTAACGCCTATCTCAGGTGCCGATCCCTCCGGTGAAAACTTGTTTTATACCGAGGTGTATGACCTGATCAAAGAGGCCAAACGTTCAGACGATCTCCTGGAAAAAGGGGAGTGGCAGACCGATTTGAAGCGATCGGATTGGCGCCGGGTTATCGAAATTTGCAGCGCGGCCATCAAGGAGAAATCCAAAGACCTGCAGATCGCTGTTTGGCTCACTGAAGCGCTGCTGCAGCATCACGGCTTTTCGGGTCTGGTATTCGGCCTGCGGCTGTTGACGGGTCTGACGTCCGGGTTTTGGGAAACACTTTATCCCCGGATCGAAGATGGCGATCTCGATTTTCGTGTGGGACCGTTTACCTACTTAAATGAAAAAATGACGGATGCGATATTTAAAGTGCCAATATGTGATCCAGATCACAGTAAAGGATTCAGTTATTATGTATGGGAGGAGTCGAGGCAGGTTGGATTCGACAGTGGTCTTGACAAGGAACAGAAAGATCGCCGCCAGCACCTGATCGATTCCGGCAAAGTTAGTGCCGAAGAGTTTAAGACCGCCGTAAACCTGAGTTCAATCGGGTTTTACAGCGAACTTAACAATCAATTGGTCGAATGCCGTGACAATTTAAAGGCGCTCGACAAAATTGTTACTGAAAAATTCGCACCAGACCCACCTGGATTTACACAAATCACCGATGCCATAGAAGCGTGCTTGCGGGTTGTCGGGAAAATTGTTTCAGAAAAGAAAAAAAGCGAAGTCGCCGGTCCCGAAGATGAAGAGATCGAACAGGCTTTCAGCGTTGATGCGGACGATGAATTTATTCGGATCGGTGACATCGATTCAGCTGAGTCCTCAAACGACCTCTTTTCAAAAAAGAATGCAATCTCAGATATATCGGACTCGGAAATAGCCATATGGAAAAAAGTGGCCAACAAAGCCGGTAACGGGCATTTGAAAAGCGCCTTGGATCAACTCATGGCCGCCGCAGCCCTGGCGCCTTCGATTCGTCAAAAAAACAGGTACCTGTTGCTGGTGGCAAAACTCTGCATTCGGGCAGGACGCTACGATTTGGCAAGGCCCATCGTGGAAAAGCTGTACGAGTTGATCGAAACCCTGAAGCTGGAGAAGTGGGAGCATCCGGCATGGATCGCAGACGTGATCGAAACGCTTTACCGCTGCCTGGAGCAGAACAGCGACGGCCAGACTGATCGTGCCATGCAACTGTTTCAGAAACTGTGCACGCTGAATATCACCAAGGCGGCTGCATATCGAATAGAGGGATAACTATTTTTTTTAAATAAGGAGGTTAAGATGTCGGAAAGTACTCAACATAAACTGGATCGTGTTCGCCCGCCGCGCGTTCACATTACCTATGATGTGGAAATTGGAGACGCCGTCGAACAAAAGGAGATTCCTTTCGTTGCCGGTGTCATGAGCGATCTTTCGGGCAAGCCTGAAAAACCGTTGCCGCCGTTGAAGGAACGAAAATTTGTCGAAGTGGATCGTGATAACTTCAACAGCGTCCTCGAAGGGATGGCCCCAAGGATCAGCTATCGGGTCGACAATAAAATCGAAGACAATGACACCAGGATTGGTGTGGAGTTGACATTCAAGCATCTTGACGATTTTCATCCCGAGAAAATTGCCGAACAGGTGGAGCCCATAAGGAAGTTGGTCGAAGCACGCCAGAAATTGTATAACCTTCTCGCAAAGCTTGACGGCAACGATAAGCTTGAGGAGCTGCTGCAAGATGTGCTTGCCAACAGCGATAAGCTTGAAGCACTCGGCAAAGCGGCTGCAGAGAAGGACAATGCACCGGAACAAGACTCTGAATGATAAAAAGCCCCACGTGGTGAAAGGATAAAACCATGGCTAATGAAGCAGCCCAAGTAGACGCGCAAGAGGTAGAGGCGCAGCAGGATGAGACCGATCTGCTGGAGAGCATTATCAACGAAAGCAACATGATTCGTGAAGAGAGCCAGAAATCGTGGGCCCGAGAGATCATCAGCGAATTTGCCAAAGAGGTCATGGAGGGGCAGATCACCGTCTCCAAAGACACCGAAGCCATGATCAATGCCCGTATTGCCGAATTGGACCGTTTGATCTCCGTCCAACTGAACGAGATCATGCACCACGAGGATTTTCAAAAACTGGAAGGATCATGGCGCGGATTGAATTATTTGGTCCAACAGACCGAAACCGGCGAAAATCTCAAAATTAAGGTGATGAACGTCACTAAAAAAGAGTTGTTGAAAGACATGGAAAAGGCCCCTGAGTTCGATCAATCCATGATCTTCAAAAAGATCTACGAGGAGGAGTTCGGCATGTTCGGCGGCCATTCTTATGGTGCCATGATAGGCGACTATGAGTTCGGATTTTCCCCGCAGGATGTAACGCTGCTGGAAAAGATATCCGAAGTGGCCGCCGCAGCGCACGCACCGTTTATCTCTGCAGCATCTCCGAAAATGTTCAATATGGAAAGCTTCACCGAGCTGGCCGGTCCGCGCGATCTATCCAAGATTTTCACCGCAGCCGAGTATGTGAAATGGAAATCCTTCCGAAACTCGGAAGATTCGCGTTATGTGGGGCTGACCATGCCGCATATCCTGATGCGGCTGCCTTACGGCAGTGAGACGATCCCGGTTGAACAATTCAACTTTGAAGAGGATGTCGACGGCACGGATCACCAAAAATATCTCTGGGGCAACGCGGCGTATGCCATGGCGACGCGCTTGACGGAAGCCTTTGCCAAATATGGTTGGTGTGCCGCTATCCGAGGCGTGGAAGGCGGCGGACTGGTCCAGGGATTGCCCACCCATACCTTCAGAACCGACGAGGGCGAAGTGGCGTTGAAATGCCCTACCGAGATCGCCATCACGGACCGCAGGGAAAAAGAGCTTGCCGACACGGGTTTCATCCCGCTGGTGCACTGCAAGGGGACCGATTATGCGGCTTTTTTCAGTACCCAAAGCGCCAACAAACCCAAATTGTACGATTCGGACCTGGCCAACGCCAACGCCCGTCTGTCGTCTCAATTGCAATACATCATGGCGGTATGCCGCTTCGCTCACTATCTCAAGTCGATGATGCGCGATAAGATCGGAAGCTTCATGTCCAGTGATCAGGCTGAAAAATTCTTAAATAATTGGATTTCGCAATACGTTGTCCTTGACGATAATGCCGGACAGGAGACAAAAGCGCAACATCCGCTTCGCGAGGCACGTATCGAAGTAACAGAGATACCCGGTAAAACCGGCGCATACAAAGCGGTTGCATTTTTACGACCGCATTATCAACTGGATGAGCTGACCGTATCGTTGCGGCTGGTGGCCGAATTGCCTCCGCCGGCAAATGGATAAAGGGTAGAGATAGCGGGTTTCATCGATGCTA
The DNA here is from genome assembly GCA_050123815.1 of Desulfobacteraceae bacterium. Taxonomy (GTDB): domain Bacteria; phylum Desulfobacterota; class Desulfobacteria; order Desulfobacterales; family Desulfosarcinaceae; genus JARRKU01. Next base: position 1,271 of record JASFGJ010000221.1, on the reverse strand, counting down.
AATGTGGATTGGTTGAACCATATCAAAGCAGTTTTGAATTTGTCCTCTGTTTATCCTTCTGAAAAAAGCGGATTGCAATGGTGATACAGCAGGAAATGATAATGATAAAATCTCAAGGAGAATTCAATGGAAATGAAGGTCATCATTGATGGAATGGGTATTGCTGTGCCAAAGACTGGATTTGGTGTGAATCTGTTTTCAGGCTCGTATATAAGCCTTCGTGATAATAAAGGCACTCCTGTACTCTTACTTGGATTGGCAGACGCCCTATCATTAGGCTCAAAATCAGGTACAGTGATCGTAGGGCATGTTGCAACAGAATGGTTTTTTGTTGATCCTGTAAAGCACAACTGGGTTACAAATACCATTGACCTAATAGGAAAAAAAGCAGAGGTTGAAGTGATTGGAACATTACTCGCCAAAGGAAGAGTCGATTTTAAATTTACTGTATTTGATAAAGAAGGAAATACAAAAGAACTTGTATCAAAAGTTGATTTGGAATCATCAGGTGTTCAGGTTGCTAATACAAAGGTCCGCGGTGTGCTCAAAAAAATCAATTAAAATAGGTCTGATGTGAAAGGTGCATCCTTAATGAATAATAAGTTAAATCCCTCGGACAAAAAACCAACAAAAATTGCTCAAATTATAAACATCATACTTCTGATATTTAATTTAGTGGCAGCTATGGGGGTGATCTCATTAAAGTTTTCACGGGCGACTTATATAGAGATAAGCAACCAAATATTTTCTCCTGGAACTCCTCTGATGGACTCAATCCTGCTTGATTTACTGCTACGTAAAAGCTGTGCTGTTTTTATAGTCATTTTTGCAGTCATAGTAGTGTTGAAAGAGAAGAGAATAAAAACCATGTATAATCGAATACGCATGAATATAGCGGCTCTGGCCTGTATCATGATGTATACATTTTTGTTGCTTTACTTGGTTTATAAGCCGGTTATCGGTCCGGCATGAAATAGAACTTCCAAAATTGACCAGATTACAAGCGTTGCATCTAGTGTCTATCGGCAAGTATACATGGCGGGTCTTGAGGCACAGAGCACGAATAGCTCGCCATATTACCTCTCCCCTTACGGGGAGAGGCTGGAATAAAACGGTCGGAAGGCCTATGAAATACTATTTTCGATGTATTATGGATGGATTAGTGATCCGAATATTACTTTCTATGTTTCTATTTTTTCAATCCGCTGAATCTAAAACGAAAAAGATCCTTAGTTGGTGTTACCGGATATAAAGACCGATTGTTCGCTGAG
>JASFGJ010000220.1:0-6981 GCA_050123815.1 Desulfobacteraceae bacterium | reverse complement strand
CCCGATGGGTGGCTGCAATAACGCGGATATCGATTTTGCGTTTTTTCGAGTCACCGACGCGCTCAATTTCTCTTTCCTGGAGTACCCGCAGCAACTTGACCTGGATATAGGGGCTCAACTCGCCGATTTCGTCAAGAAAAATCGTGCCGCCCGTGGCCTCTTCGAACCGCCCGATGCGGTCGCGGCTGGCTCCTGTAAAGGCCCCTTTGACATGGCCGAACAATTCGCTTTCCAACAGGGTTTCGGCCAGTGCACTGCAGTTCACGGAAACAAGGGGGCGGTCTCTGCGGTCGCCATTGTAATGGATGGCCCCGGCCACAAGCTCCTTGCCGGTGCCGCTTTCTCCCTGGATCAGAATGGTGGCCTCGCTGGCCGCTGCCGCTGATATAGCCGAATATACCTTTTGCATGGCGCGGCTTTTTCCAATGATATTGTCCATACGGTGCAGCTCGCCAAGTCGGAGCATCGCGTATTCGGCTTTCTTGCGGGCGCGTTTCAACTCGGTGAGATCGGTTATCGTTTCGACAACACCGACGATGTTGTCCTGGTCGTCCCTGACCACACTGGCGTTTTTGATCACCTCTACATCATGGCCGTCCTTGTGACGAAGCTGGCACTCTTTGGCTTCAGCGTGTCCTTGTTCAATGATGCGGCACTTTTGAATGTCCGCCGGGCAATTTTTACCGAAGCATCGGCTGCACTGAAGCAGCTGGCAGGTCTTTCCCAAGGCCTCCCTGGCGGTGTACCCGCTGATGCGTTCCATGGATGGGTTCCAGGAGGAGATGCATCCTTGTGCATCCATGGTGAAAACACCGTCGGCCATCGAATCGATGATTCGGTTGATAAAACGAACATTCCAGATTTCATGCGTTTTCTCGTCCACGACCGTATTCGCCTTTCCTTTGCAGTATCGTAAACTAGCGTTACCGAACGTTACTTTTTGTTTACCGATTTACGGTTTTGGGTGTCAATAAAAAAACGGACCTGTAACCCAAAGCAAGGCGAATGGAGAATGAACTAGTGCATCTTAATAAACCGGCTCTAATGCTAAGCACCTTATTCTTGGTTATAGGTCCGTAAAAAAATGAAACCTTTGTCGGATCAGCATCTCTATTAAGTCATCGATAATTCGGGGGGCAACTCCGGGGTTTCGGGCAATGTGGCATAATATTTGTTTGTAGGGCTGTGTAATATAGAAAATACGGTTTCACAAAGCTCTAGTTGAACCTTTATTGGGTGCAGGAGTTTGAGCAGCTGATCAGTGTTAAGTGTCAAGCATTAAGCAAAGGAGAAAACGATGTCAGACCATATCAAGGAAATCGATGATCAGGGATTTGCCCATGAGGTTCTCCAGTCGGAGAAACCCGTACTGGTGGATTTCTGGGCGCCGTGGTGCGGCCCGTGCAAAGCCCTTGGACCGCTGGTGGAAGCCCTTTCCATTCAGTACAACGATCACATGGACTTTACCAAGTTCAATATTGACGACAATCCGATCACACCGGGAAACTATGGCATCAAAGCCATTCCCACCATCGCTATTTTCAAGAACGGCCGGCCGATGGAGATGATTACCGGTTTAACCAGCCGAAGCAAGCTCGAGGAAGCCATCAAGGGCGTTATCGAAGGCGCACCGGCAACACAGCCGTTTGTCGTCCAGTAGAAAAAAGGAAAAGCCATGCCGATTTACGAATACGAATGCGAGCAATGCCGCCACTGTTTTGAGAGGCTGGTGTTCGCAGGCGATGACGTCGTCGCTGATTGTCCGCAATGCGGTTCGCATCAGGTAAAAAAGCTGATCAGCTGTATCCGGGTGATCGGCGATGGTTTTGCGTCTGCCTGCGATACCGGTTCCTCGGGGGGATTTTCCTGAGCCGGTTGATGGTCATGTCAGCGGTCAGCTGACGAGAACAAAAGCCTATCTGAAACAGCCGTATTGCAGACGTAAAGGCACCATGCAGATTATTGCGACACATAAAAACACCGATTTCGATGCCCTGGCTTCGGTTGTGGCGGCCCTTTGCTTATATCCTGATGCCGCTGCCGTTCTTCCCAATGCGTTAAATCCCAATGTTCGTAAGTTTGTCTCCCTGCACAAAGACCGATTCAATTTTTGCATATCCCGCAAAGTGGACCTTGAAAAAGCAGATGGACTGATTGTCGTCGACACCAACAGCTGGGGGCGTCTTGGCGGTGTGGATCCGCTCAGAGCTAAACCGGGCGTTGAGATCCATATGTTCGATCATCATGATGGAGGGGGAGATATTGAGGCCGGTTGGTGCTGTCGTCAGACCACCGGAGCCAACATCACCCTGATGCTGCGTTACCTAAACAGAAGAAAGATACCCATTTCTTCCATTGAGGCGACCTTGTTTTTACTTGGCCTCTACGAAGATACCGGCAATTTGACCTTCCCTTCGACAACGGCGGAGGATGTCCGGGCCGCTGCATTTTTATTGGAACATGGAGCGGATCTAAATATTCTGGACACCTTTCTCGGCCAGACCTACAGCCGGAAACAAAAAGATATTCTTTTCGGTATGCTTAAAACTGCAAAGAGCACTACCATCAACGGGGTTATCGTCAGCATCATTCTGGTGGAGGTAAAAGAGCATGTGGAAAACCTCGCCATGGTGGTACAGGCATGTCGTCAAATTCTGGATGTGGATCTATTGTTCGGTATTTTCATTCTGCCCGGGGATCGCTGCCTTGTCATCGGGCGAAGCGGTGGAGATGCAATCAATATCGGCAACCTCATGCGCGCCATGGGCGGCGGCGGACATACCGGCGCCGGCTCGGCAATGGTCAAGTCAGTGAACCCTCAGATCATCGCCGCATGGATCCGTATTTTAATCGGCGGGAACGTTCACGGTTCCAGACAGGTCTACGATCTGATGAATGCGCCCGTATTCTCCCTTTCCGTAACCACCACGATGGGTGAAGCCTATGCGGCGTTGCGGCAACGCAGGCATCACGGTGCACCGGTTGTCGATGACAACCGGGTCGTCGGGGTACTGTCCCTGCGCGATTTCAGAAAAATCAGAAATAAAGATCACTATAAATTGACAGTCAAAGCATTTATGAGTACCGATGTTGTGGTCATCGGGCCCGATGAGAGTGCGGCCCGTGCCGCCCAGCTCATGACCAAGTACGATATCGGCCGGCTGCCCGTGTTGGAACAGGAGCGGCTGGTGGGCATTATTACACGATCGGATGCCATGCACGATTTATATGGGTACTGTTCCATCGATAAACCACCTATCGGGTGTCAAGAGGAAAGAGTGTGACGGCAATGGACATGCAAATTGTTTTTCCCGGCGGCAAGAGAGTTCAATCCATCTATAAAGGATTTACCGTGGAAACGGACCAGCCCGTTAACGAGGGGGGTGAGGGAACGGCACCGGAGCCTTTCGACTTGTTTCTGTCATCCATCGGCACCTGTGCCGGGGTCTATGTGATTTACTTCTGTGAGGCCCGGGGGATATCGACGGAGGGAATCAAGATGGACCTGGCAGTAGAGCGCAATGAAAAAACGCACCTCATGCAAAAAATTGTCATTCGCCTCGACCTTCCGGATGATTTTCCAATGAAATACAAAAAGGCTGTGGTGAAGGCCGCCGAAATGTGCACGGTCAAGCGAAACATTTTGAATCCTCCTGATATACAGGTTCGTGCCGTTTGAAAATGATCGACAGAAGATAAGAACGCAATAACATCAATTTTAAGGGATTATTGAATGTCTGAGAATACATAGAAAAGCTCGGATGGCCGATGAGACCTGTGAACTGCCAGACGAAATGCTGACGAATTGAAGGAGGGAACGCAATGGCCGAAAGTGGAAATAAGGCAGATGAAAAATTAAAAAAAACTGGAATTCTGAGAAAATTATTTGCCTGGATCGCCCAGGGAGCGGAAAAGCAGGCCTCGGGTAAAACAGCCTGCCTAACCTGACAGGTCATGCCGCTGCAGCCTCCCGGTCGGGAAAGGCCCAAAAAGTAGGCAGTCACTGTAACGTTATCGTAACGCCCATTGTATCACACGCGTTTGGACAGCGTTGTCTATCGTATTCTATATTTATGAGCAATCTTAATGAACATAGAATTTGTGAATGCTTGGCACAAAAATTGAAATTTGCTCAAACGTGAAGTTCACCATAGCTCAGCATCGGCACCATCTATTTAAGGAGGCAAATGCAATGTTTCAAGTAACCCCCCTGGCCACTCAGCATATGGCAAAATATTTCGAAGGCAGGGAAATATCACCGGTCCGCATATTTTATAATTCCGGCGGTTGAGGCCCCCCTTCATTTGCCATGGCTCTGGATGAGCCAAATGACTTCGATGAGATCTTTAAAGTAGACGGATTCACTTATTTGGTAGACAAACAATTGCTGGCCGAAGCGCAGCCAATCACGGTGGATTTTAAAACAATCGGGTTCTACATTACCGGAAATTCAACGAATCGAAACGGCCAACGCCGCTGTTAGAGACGGTTTTGGATTTACACGAACAAGCGGGTCATCTGAAAGGATGACCCGAGCATCATGGATCAGAGCGTTACTTATGGTCACAAAACCCGACCGGTTGCGCAAAGATAACGTTAACCTTTCCACTCCCGCATCCCTTTCTCGTCTTTTATAAAATACAATCTAACTAATTGTATTAATAAACAAAAATACTTTAAGGCAAACCCGGCACGGGTTTTGTAAGGGGTACTTTGCAAATCATGCAAACTTTCTAACCAGGGAGCCTCAAAACATGTGGAAAACGCTTCAAAAGATCAATAAAAACCTGATTGTTGCCATACCGGTGCTGATGGTTACGGGATTTTTAACCGGTATGTTTATAGATGCCGCGCCGCTGAAACAGCTGATCGTACCCTTCACCTTTTTAATGGTTTACCCCATGATGGTGACTTTGAAAATTAAAAAGGTGATCGAGGGCGGGGACACCAAGGCTCAGATCCTCACACAGGTGATCAACTTCGGGATCATTCCTTTTATTGCATTCGGATTGGGTCGCATTTTTTTCCAGGACCAGCCCTACATGGCGCTGGGCCTGCTGATGGCCGGCCTGGTGCCCACCAGCGGCATGACCATCTCATGGACCGGATTTGCCAAGGGCAATGTTGCAGCAGCCGTAAAAATGACCGTGATCGGCCTTACCCTCGGCAGTTTGGCCACCCCGTTTTACGTCAGAGCGTTGATGGGCGCTGCGCTCGAAGTCAATATCGCTGCGGTGATGAAACAGATTGCCATCATTGTTTTCATTCCCATGATTGCAGGCTACCTCACGCAGCAGGCTCTGGTTAAAAAATACGGGCGCAAGGCGTTTCAGTCCCGACTGGCGCCGCGCTTTCCAGCCCTATCCACCCTTGGTGTTCTCGGTATTGTGTTTATCGCCATGGCCCTCAAGGCAAAAGCCATTGCCGGATCTCCCCAGTTGCTGCTCTTTCTGCTTGCGCCTTTGGCGATCATCTATGCACTTAATTTTCTGATCAGCACCCTTGTCGGCAGGCTCTTTTTACCCCGTGGCGACGCCATCGCACTGGTCTACGGTTCGGTAATGCGCAACTTGTCCATCGCATTGGCCATCGCCATCAACGCATTCGGCCCTCAGGGATCCAGCGCCGCTTTGGTGGTCGCCATGGCATACATCATCCAAGTGCAGTCGGCTGCCTGGTATGTCAAATTTGCCGACACGCTTTTTGGAAAAGCAGCAGAAGATGTCCGGCCCGACCCGGTCAAAGAGACCGGTGCTCAGGGCCATGCCACACCGGCGTTATCGGTGGTTCAATCCCAAGAGGAGAATCTGGTGCCCGCTTTCCGGAAAATCCTGTATGCCACTGATCTTTCGGAAACCGCCCGCCATGCCGTGGGCTATGCATGCAGTTTGGGCAACCGATATGAGGCCGAGGTCCATCTGCTCCATGTTGTACCCGACGTATTGGAGGTGTATGAATCCGAGGCCGGGGTTGGCCTGAATGCCGACAGCCTCGAGAAAACACGCCGGCAGCTGAATCAAAAAGCCATTGACGACGCCGCAAAAAAAATCCGGCGGCGCATCCGAGAAACCGCCGGACAGGTTATCAAAGAGATTCCCAAATGTCCGCTGGCAGCCGAAAAAACGCTTGTGCAGGTCGGTGACCCGGCGGATCGTATCATTGAAACGGCCGGCACCGGCAATTACGATCTGGTGATCATGGGAACCCATGGACACAGCAAACTGGACGATTGGGTACTCGGCAGTGTGGCCACGGATGTCGTGCACCGTTGCCCGGTGCCGGTCATGGTGGTTCGCCTGCCTCGGCAGCACCTGCATGCGCGCCCCCAAAAGCCACAAAAAATCAATGACCTGGAGAAGAGGTGCACCATTGGAGACTCACTTTAAGCGTTCGGTTTCCAAAGGCATTACCCTGGTGGAGTTCAATGCCGCCTGGTGTCGGCCCTGCCGCCGGCAGGCGGCTATCATCGAGAAACTATCCCACGACTTTGTGGGAACCGCCCGGGTCAGGACACTGGATATTGACAAGCACCAGGGCATCGCCTTAAGCTTGGGGATTCAGAGTATTCCAACAATCATTATCTACAAGGACGGCGAAGAGGTGAAGCGCTTTGTCGGGCTTCAATCCGCCGAAATCCTTGTAAGCGCCCTGCGAGCGGCCATCGACGCTACCGGGTCGTAACACGCCGGCACGGCCATCATCTTATTGAGGAGAAATGAGGCATGGGAAAATGCACTTGCCATCCGGAACTCGAAACCCCTTACATCTGCATGAAGCACCAGATCTATCTGTGCGAGGAGTGCCTTGAGTGCAGGGATCCTGATATTTACTGCAAGTTCAGGCCGTCGTGCTCCATATGGTTCATGAGCAGGCAAAAAGCGAGGCTGGTGCGCGAGGAAGAAGAAAAAGCAGCGGCACTCCGGGCGGGTCTCCAGGTCAATTTCGGCCCCGACGGAAAATCGGTCCGCGTCCCCCAAGGCA
>JASFGJ010000219.1:0-7000 GCA_050123815.1 Desulfobacteraceae bacterium | reverse complement strand
ACCTGTTCGGCGATGTACTGCACATGACGATCCACCGTCAGCACCAGATTGTTGCCCGCTCGATACATGCCGGTCAATTGATCGGCGTCGAATCCGCGACCCAATGCATCCTTGAGCACGGTAATTCGCTGTTCGGCTCCTTTGAGTTCACGGTCGTAAAAGAACTCCAGGCCCTCCAGTCCATGGCCATCGATACCGGTAAACCCTAAAACCTGGGCCCCGAGGGTCGTATTGGGATAAAAGCGGCTGTGCTCGGGCAAAAATTCGATGCCATCGATCTTAAGTTTTTTAATAGCGGCAACTTGTTTGGGCGATGCCTGCCGTTTCAGCCAAACAAACGATTTTCGACTGGACAGCTTCCGCCGAACGGCTTGGGATTTCAGTTTCAGTATCTTGCCCAGTTTTGCGGCTGTGGCCGCCTTGTCTTTGACGGCATGGGGATTGGCGGCAATCGAGGTTGTCTCGATGCTGACCGCCATGGCCTGATGTTGCGAGTCATAAATCGTACCGCGCTTGCCACGGATAACGAGCTGCTCGGTGTACTGATTCTGGGCTTTGTCCGTCAGCCATGCGCCGCGATACAATTGCAGATAGCCGGCACGCACACCCAGCGCCGTCATCCACAACAGAAACGCAATGCCGACCAATAAGGCTCGCGTAGCGCAATATTTTGAAGGTTTTCCGCTCATGGAAGTACAATTGTTTGCTTTGGGGCAGGCATGGCCAGCCCCAGTTTTTGATTGGCCACCCGGATGATCATTTCGGGTGATTTCAAACGCGCCTGCTCGATTTTCAAACTGTTTTGAAGCGTTGCCAGCTCCTGCTGTTTACGGCGTTGCGACGAAATGGCGATGCCGACCTGCACACATTGCACCCGGCACCATGTGTAGAAAAAAAGCTCGCCGATGAACAGCGTAAGAATCAATACCCAGCGCCACGGCATTTGTCTGCCGGAGTTTTTAGTATTTTTTCGTTTGGCCACCATAATCCGTATCCTCAAAAGCCGACACGGGTCGAATATATCCCATGACAGGACTCGCCCGTAGACTTTAAGATAATGTTTTTGGCAAGGCTAGAGGGAGGAAGCTGTATTGTTATACCGCGACGACCGATAACACAGTCCAAAAACATTATCTTAAAGTCTACAGTTTCTCCACGGCGCGTAGTCGCGTACTGCGCGCCATGGGGTTCCGAGCCACCTCCTGCTGCGTGGGCCGCATGACTTTTTTGGTGATCAAGTGCACACGCGATCGCCCCCTGCAGACACACTGGGGCAGGTCGGGCGGACAGGTACAGGCAGTGGCCCATGCCTTAAATTGGTGCTTTACCATGCGGTCTTCAAGGGAGTGAAACGACAAAATGCACAGCCGCCCTCCTGGCATGAGCATATCAAGCGCACCGGTTAAAAAGTTCTTCAAATTTTCCAACTCCCGGTTAACGGCAATTCGCAGCGCCATAAAAACGCGGGTTGCCGGATGAATCTTCTGCTGGGCGGCTGCGCCCCGCGGCACTGCCGATTGCACCAGCTCAACCAACTGGCGCGTCGTGCGGATGGGGTGACTGGATCGCGCTTTGACCACGGCACGGGCGATTTGTTTGGACCATCGCTCCTCACCGTAGTCCTTAAAAATGCGGATCAACGCAGCCTCCTCGCTCTGGTTTACCAGATCCTGAGCACTCTGCTGCGTGCGTATATCCATCCGCATATCCAGCGGCTCGTCTCTGCTGAAACTGAAACCTCTACCACTGGTATCGAGCTGGTGTTGAGAAAGACCAAGGTCGAGAAGTATTCCATCAACGGCATCAATATTCAGCTGCACTAAAAAGTCAGGCAGGTCGGCAAAATTGCCATGAAACAGGTGGAAATGCGGCCGGTACGGATTCAAGACGCGCCGGGCATTGGCAATGGCGTCGGAATCCCTGTCGATTCCGATCAAGGTACCGGTCGGCATTATCTGTTGGCAAATCAATCGTGCATGACCGGCCCCGCCCAAGGTGCCGTCGACATAGATACCGCCGGGATGACAGTCCAGACTGGTCACAGCCTCCTGCAACATGGCGCTCTCATGCCGAAAACCCATTGAATCAAAGCCCTAGTTTGGAGATCTCGCGTCGCACCTCCTCCTGCTGCATGCCGTTTTCCATCAACTCATTTTCTTTTTCCCAGTTTTCACGAGACCATATTTCAAAATGGTCGAGAACACCGACCAAAACAATTTCCTTTTCCAGCTTTGCATATGCACGCAATGTGGGAGGAATGAGAATCCGCCCCTGCTTATCACACATGCATTCAAACGCACCGCCCACAAAAACCCGTCTAAATCTGCGCATATGTTCGCTTTTTTCCGCAAGGGCCATAATACGGTCCTCAATTTTGCCCCATTCGCCAAGTGCGTAGGCAAACAAGCTCCGATCCATTCGGGTCACCATGACCGCCTCGCCGCCGCCGGCCCGGATCACATCACGAAACCGAGCGGGAACGATAATTCTGCCCTTAGCGTCAAGGGTATGCTCGGAGCTTCCTCTAAACATTGCGCACCTGTTACACCATAATAGTCCACTTTCATCCACATTAAGTACAATATTAGAATTCTGTCAAGGAAAAAGTGCCTGGAGGTATGTTAATTTTTATAATAATTATTTTTAGTTAAAAGATTCAAACCAAGGTGGAGCAAAGTGGAGTTTATTCCATTAGAACCACTCCACGATCCTTGTGTTGCACCCCAGAAACAGGAGGATAAATCGGTTCCGTGACAATTCCGGTAAAAATTTCAGATGCCAAAATCGACATGTCAAATGGCGGATGGGGACCGATTCAATATGAAATCGATAGGATACCTTCATTTGACATTTGGGCTTCGGCATTGGGATTTAATTGTTTCGGCTTTATACACAAGTATGGTAAGGATTATTCATGACAGCCGTCATTACCATTTCCAGCGGCAGCTCCCAAAGCGGGAAATCGTTGATCAGCGCCAACCTGGCGCACTATCTGACAAGCAAAGGCCATCGCACCGCACTGCTGTCCGTGGGGAGCCGACAACCATTGTGGGAAGTTCCACCGATCGCCACATGGCCGAACGTGATTGCCGGACGACTGCCGCTTGACCGGATCATTCATCGCGATATCTACGCCGTCGATATGATTGTGGCCCATGGGCATGGGCATGCTTTAGGCCAGTTTGCAGACCTGCACGAGGAGAGCCTGGCGGCCGAGATTGAGGCGCAAGACGACTATGCCTATCTGATCGTGGACCTCGCCGGCGGGCTATCTTCGGCGGCCATGGCCTGCTGCCTGGCATCGGCCGAGAACATCCTGGTGCCGGCAGCCAGCACGCCGGCCCTGACCGCCGCATATGATTGGCTGGCACATCTGGCGCGCAATGGACTGATCCGACCGGTAAACCTGATTCTCAACCAAACACGGAAACCGGCCCAGGCGCAAACCGCCTATATCCGCTTCCGCGATCTGGTACATAATCGTCTCGGGTTGAAAACCAATTTGTGGGGATCCATTGCGTACGATGCCGCCGTCGAGCGTTGGGATGCGCTGCGGCGGCCTTTGGCCGATATCGTCCCCCACTCAAGAATTATCAAAGATATCCGTTCTGTCGGTGATCGGTTGCTGGTTGAACAGCCGCCTGAAAATCAGACAGGACAGCTGATTCCCTTTTGGCGGGAATTCAACCGGCACCTGCAGCAGCTCCCGATGACACCGGTTCGTCCGCCGACAAAGCCCGAAGCGGACCTAATGCCGGACGGCAGTAAAGCGCCGGAGGTCACCGACTACCCGCCCGGTTCCGATGCTCAGGGCAATCAAACGGCCGCCCTGGAAAACGTCAACCGTCACTTGAATCTGATTTTTGAGGAGTTGCGCGCCATCCGAAAGCTGCTGGAATCCCGCCATGCCGATGATGACGGACTGCGTGGTCATAAATAGTGTCCAGCCCAATGTCATTAACTAGGTACTAGGTATACCAAAAAAAGGTGCCGAACGCGCGGATAAGAATTTGACATTGACTTCGGGTTGCCATAATCGGATAAGCGAACCTCTGGGCTTAATTTACCAACATTTTGGAGCGATTCATTGATGCGCACAGTTGACGCAGGCAATTGCACCGCTGACTGGAGTGATTCCCAAACCACAAGACCGAATCAGAAAACCAATGCATCTCTGCGCCTGGTCGACGATATTCGTCGACATGCCCAAAACAAGTTCGCCGGCACCTCCGGTTGCCATGACTGGCAGCACAGCCTGCGGGTCCACAAACTGTGCCTGCGCATTGGCCCTGAAGAGGGTGCGGATATGGTCGTTCTGGAAGCAGCAGCCTACCTGCATGATATCGGCCGTTCCAGTCAAGACAAATCCAACGGATCCGTATGCCACGCCGCCAAAGGCGCCCGGATCGCCGAAACGTTGATCGCCCCCATGCCGTTGGAAACCGGACAAAAAGAGAACATTATCCATTGCATTCGCGCCCATCGCTACCGAAGCGACTGCGCCCCCCAAACCATCGAAGCGCGGGTCCTGTTCGATGCAGACAAACTGGACGCCATCGGCGCCATCGGCATTGCCCGGGCCTATCTATTTGCCGGCGAACTGGGTGCCTGCCTGCACAATCCGGACTTGGCTCCGGAAGAGGCGGAGCCTTACTCGATCAATGATACCGGCCATCGTGAATTTGCAATCAAGCTTAGTAAAATCAAAGACCGGATGATGACCGAACCGGGTCGCCGTATTGCGCAGGGACGACACGATTTCATGGTGACCTTTTTCGAACGGTTCCTGAACGAGCATGCAGGCCGCGACAAGATTCCCGAGTAAACGACCAACCAAAAAACAATGATCGGCACCGTGCCGGTCGAAACAGACAACAAACCGGACCGACATCCCGAAAACCCTAACGACCGAGGTTATGAAATGAGCATCAACATCGTTGAAAAGATTGACAACCTGGTTCCCATTAACAATGTCCTGATCAGCGTCTCCGACAAAAGCGGTCTGGATCTTTTGATCCCCCGCCTGACGCAGATTAACCCCGATCTGCGCATCTACTCCACCGGAGGCACCTACAACCACATTCAACAGATCCTGGGAGCGGCGGCGGACCGGCATCTGACGCAGGTTTCGGATTACACCGGACAGCCCGAAACTCAGGGCGGCCTGGTCAAAACCCTCGATTTTAAAATCTACCTGGGATTGCTGACCGAAACCTACAATCCATCGCACCAGTCGGACCTGGAACGCACCGGCGGCGTGCCAATCGACATGGTGATGGTCAATCTCTACCCGTTTAAGGCCACCATCGCCAGGGAAGACACCACACCGGAAAATGCCCGGGGCAACATCGACATCGGCGGGCCGTGTATGATCCGGGCCTCCGCAAAAAATTTCATCCGTGTGGCCAGCGTGGTGGACCCAAGCGACTATCAGAACCTGATAGCCGAACTGGAAACCCAGCAGGGGGCGACCACCCTGGCCTTGCGTTACAAATTGGCTTGCAAGGCCTTTGCCCATACCGCGGAGTACGATCGTGCGATTGCCGATTACCTGGCGGGCCAGACCATCGACAACGTATCCGCCTGCTATTCACTCTAAAATCATTTTAGCGATAGACCAAAGGAGCATGCCATGGCCGAAGATCTAAAAAAAATGTACCGCACCATTATGGACGATCACTTCCCCAGCCAAATGGAGATCAGCTTTATCGAAGGCTCCCAGCGACAGACCCTTTTCTACGAAAAAGTGGTGTGGACCATCGATCAGGTACAAAAAGGGCTGCGCTACGGCGAAAATCCAGGACAGGAAGCCGCCCTGTACAAACTTGTCAACGGGAATCTGGTACTGGGGGAAACACAGACCATTCAACCGGGGCAATACCTGGTATCCGATATCGAACTGCTTCAATCGGGCAAACATCCCGGCAAAACCAACCTGACCGATGCGGACAACGCGCTGAATATCATCCGCTATTTCAGCGGCACGCCAACGGCGGTCATCGTCAAACACAACAATCCCTGCGGCGCGGCCCAATCCGACAGCCTGGCCGATGCCTACACCAAAGCCAACCTGGCTGATCGCGTGGCCGCCTTCGGTGGGTGCATCGCCTTGAATCAGGCCGTCGACAAGGCGACCGCGGAGGCCATTGTACAGCAGTATGCCGAAGTGGTGGTAGCGCCTGATTTTGAAGAAGGGGTCATGGATATCTTTGCCTCCAAGCCCAACCTGCGGGTCATCGGAATCCGCAATATCGAACGGCTGCAAAACTTCGTGGGACAGCGGTGCGTCGAATTCAAGAGCCTGATCGACGGCGGTGTGATCGCTCAGTGGTCTTTCGTTCCGGTGTCGCGCTCCAAAGCCGATCTGAAACTGGCGGCTTGCGAGTATAAAAATCAAACCTACCAAATCGAGCGCACACCCACGGAGCAAGAGTATCAAGATATGCTGTTCGGCTGGCTGGTGGAATCGGGCATCACCTCCAATTCGGTCATCTATGTCAAAGACCAGGTGACAGTGGGCATCGGCACCGGTGAACAGGACCGTGTCGGGGTGGCTCAAATCGCCCGCGACAAGGCGTATCGCAAGCTGGCCGATCGCTACTGCTTCAGCCGTCATGGCATACCGTACAATGAACTTACGGACAAAGAGAAGCTAGCAGCGATCGATGCACAGGTGGCCGAAGAAAAAGGCGGGCTGCCCGGCTGCGCAATGGTCAGCGACGCATTCTTTCCTTTCCGGGACGGTGTGGATGTGGGATTGAGCGAAGGCGTCAAGGCAGTCATCCAACCCGGTGGATCCAACAACGATTACCAATCCATCGAGGCGTGCAATGAAGCCGGAGCAACCATGGTCTACACCGGTCAGCGCAGCTTCAAACACTGATTACCCCTTAGTTGCGAGAAGGACCAAATGAAGATTTCGATCAAAGCAGATGACATCACCCTGACGGCCCAGTTGAATGACACGCCGACCGCTCACGCCATTGCCGATGGCCTGCCC
>JASFGJ010000218.1:0-7083 GCA_050123815.1 Desulfobacteraceae bacterium | reverse complement strand
CGTGTCCGAGCACCATCGGTGAAATGCTCCGGATAGATCCGGGTCGCCTTGGCTCCGGGCCGTCCAAGAAGCATCACCAAACGATAGCCTCTCAGTTCTTTTAAAACATCATAGACGCTCCTTTTTGTCCTAAAAGTATCGTGAGACTAAAGGAATATAAATTGTGGTTGGTACTTTTAAGCTTACCATTGTGGCGCATATGTGTCAAATATGCTATGAATTCAGTTGGTTGATTCATTAAGCATTTCTTTAAACCAAGATTCGATTCATGCTGATTTCAAATTTTCTGGAGATTGGGGCAATACCGCTAAGATTGAATTCAAGACGGTGTTCGCCGGTGGCCACGCGCTTTAAGATATCGTGGGTCGGCAATGATTCGTAAAGTTATCGCCGTCGGCGCTTCAACCGGGAACAAAAATCGGAAACGGCATTCCGACTTCGGCGGGTTGTCTCACTATTGTCGCCATTTCCTGATTCTCTCCCGAATACGTCGACGTTGTTCGGGGCTGAGTTGTTGCCATTGCCGGTAGCGGCGCATCAGTTGCCGGCGCTGGGCCGGCGGCAGGTCTTTGAAACGGCGGTACGCGTCCCGGATCCGCTGTTTCTGCTTCAGCGGCAGCCGTCGCCAGCGGCTGAAATCTTCCCGCAGCACCTGTCTCTGCTTGGGTGAGAGGCGCTTAAAACGGGCGAAGTTGTCTTTTATGCGCTGTTGCTCTTTGGGCGGCAGGGCTTTAAAGGCCTTGACCCTTTTTCTTATCGCGGATTTCTGCTGATCGGTCAGGGAGTTCCATTGACGAAATTTGCGGCGCAGCTCATCCTTTTGGGCCTCACTGAGTTGCTCCCACTTTTCAAGGGCTGATGGCGAGGGCGTTTGGGCGTGGCTGAGGGCGGCCGTCAGACAGATGGTCACCATAACCGTTAAGCATACAGCAAGTTTACTCATTGGCTTCATTTGGATCTCCCTCGATCAAATAGTCCATCTCTTTGAGCAGGTCCATGTCCTGCACCAGTTCCATCAACTCCAGCAGTTCCAGCACGGCGATCACCTGCTCGTCGTCCACCTGCGATTTGCCTGCATCATTGCCCTGCTCGTCGGCAGCCCAGACAGGGGCGGTGCCCAGCAGGAGAAACGCGATGACTTGCAGCATGGCGTTGGGCATCAGGACCGCTCTTTCATGGCTTCCAGGGCATCCAGGTTTTCAAGGATGTCCAGGTGCCGAATCAGGTCATATTCTGTCAAGAGCTCGATGTTTTCGGAAATGATCATCTCTTCGAGACTCGGTGCTTTCCGATTGTCGGCAAAGATCAGCAGGCCCATGACGATGCCGGCGGTCAGGCCGACGGCCATGGCCGGCCGCCAACCGGGTTGCAGCCATTGTTTCCAGGCCGGCTGCTTGCGGCGCTCCTGCGACGCAACCTTGTCCCAGAAGCTGCGATCAAACGTTGCCGAAGGTTCGATGGCATCGGCATCGCGGATCATGGCATCGGCAGCCTGCAGTGCGGCCAATTGGTTGCGGCACTTAGCACAGGTTTCCAGATGGCCGCTGATTTGCAGCCGCTCGGCATCACTCAGCTCATTGTCCAGATAGGCGCTCAGCAGGCCATCGTTGCCGCAGATCTTTTTCATTTCTACTCTCCCAAATAGGGTGCCAGCTTTTGCCGCAGCGCCAGCCGGCCCCGATGAATCAGGGTTTTGACATGGTTGACCGATCGTCCGATCTGCACGGCGATCTCCTTGTATGAAAACTCGCCTTCGATACGCAGCAGCAGGGCCGCCCGCTGTTTGTCCGGCAGATCGCGGATGGCCAGGCGCACCATGCGCCGCCTCTCCGCATTGGCAAGTTCGATATCAGGCCCCGCCTGCCCGCTGTCGCGCTCAGGCAGTTGATCCAGGCTTTCCAATTGATGGCGATAGACCGGTCTGCGAATTTCATTCAGGCACACATTGGCGGCGATTTTGAAAAGCCAGGTGCGGAATCGGGCCTTGGGCCGATACCGCGGCGCCGCTTTGTATATTCGCAAAAACACCTCCTGTGCCAATTCTTCGGCCACTGCGCCATGCCCGCAGAACCGATAGCAATAGTTCACCACCTGTTTTTTATATTTATCAAACAGATCGTGAAAGGCCCGCTCGTCGCCGGCCTTGAACGCGAGCATCAATTGGACATCCGGATCGGTACGCATCTAAATGGATAAACCCATTCTATTGAAAAAGGTTTCAGCTCAAATGGACCGGCAAGTTTAAAACCGGCCGGGGATGACCGCTCAATGTTTAGAAACTTTCAAAATACCAGTCGCCCCCCTATCAAGAACTGAAATGCCGGATCGAAAGACTCTCCCGAGCCCAGCCGCGACTCAAAAAAGTTGCCATGCTCGAAGCGGGCGGCCTGCAGAAAAATCTCATGTTTTTTCATTACCTTGAGTGTCACACTCCCATCGATCTCATAGCCGTACCGTTGGTCACCGTTTGCCGACGCCTCGTGGGCGTAGAGCATTGCGGCCGATGCCTCCAGGGTGATCGTTTCAACGGGTTGCACGGTTAGGGTGACTCCCGGCGCAACAACGCCGTTGCGGGTAACCCCACCAAAAGTAAACTGCTCTGAATTGTCACTATCGATAAAATTGGGATCGAAAAAAATGGCCAATCGCGGGTTATAGGCACCGATGGTTGTATAGGCGCCGAAGTCATCCTGACCAAGCTCCTCATCACCGCTGGCAACATAGCAAAAGGCGCCCACCGAGCCCCATTGGGCCACATTGGTTTCCAGTGCAAGATCGAAAAAATAGGCGGAGACATCTCTCTCTATAGAGTAAGTGTACTCCTGAAAGGGCGGAAAAATGGATTCATAGGTGACATCGACGGTAAATCGTCCTGTCTGGTAGGCGCCGACCATTGAAAAGAGCGCCGGACCGACAAACAACTCCGCCGATGCGCCAAGCCAGTATAACTCCGCCGAGCTGGAGCGGTCTTTTCCGAGAAACAGCGGCGCATCGGCGATGATGTCATCGCGATCGCTGAACCAGACGCCGAAGAGCTGCACATATTCGAAGCGGCTGGGGCGATACCCGACGCCGATGCTTGCCATCGGCGAGCTGTCCTGGATACGTGCCGCCTGGACCTCCAGGTAGGATTTATCGAATGTGAATTCAACGATGGCGGCCAACGTTTCGTCAGCCATGATCAATCCTCGGCCGAATTGCATCGGTATTCCACCCACCGTCAGGCGGGCCGATGGGCCGCTCAGGTCCAGATAGGCTGCGGTCAGGTTGGCCTCGAGGGCCTCATCATCCTCGTAAACCGGGCTTTGCCACAAAAAATCCACGGAGCCGTACAGGTGCAGCCCTGGCTGCGGCACCCACGAGAGGCTGGGGGTGACGCGCAGCAGGTTGTAGCTCTCGTCACGGGTAAAGCTGCCCTTTCCGCGATCGTAGTAGTTGTTCTGTATCGTATAGGTTTCTCCGATCTCCAGGTCCAGATACTGCTCCAGACCGTCGGCCAGGAGGCAATGGTTTGTGGTCAACAGGATGAAAAAAATTAGAATGAACGGGCGTAGATGCATCACTTTTAGCCATCTCGTCAATGGTATCGGACGGAGCTTTGCTTCCAGGATAAGGCGGCGTTTAGCCTCGGGCTTCGGCAATTTTTATCGTTTCTCGATTTTATTTGCAACTTTTTCTCGGACTGCGGGTTTACTGGATTAAGAAAGCACACAAGCAGATTGTCTTATCGAATCGATTCAATGAAAGTGGTTTCAACATCTTCTCCCGCCCAAGATCGGCGGGATTTTCGAAAACCAAGGAGGCAGAAATGAAAAAAATTGCGTGGCGCATGCGGGTAGCGGCACTGTTCTCAGTCATGTTGTGCATTTTTTTAATGGGATGCAACAGCAGCAATGAATCGGGTGAGACGTCCAGCGACAGCGGTGAACTGGCCATCAGCCTGACGGATGCGGTGGGCGATTTCGGGGCCTATACGGTGGATGTCCTGAATCTGACGCTGACCAAAGCCAACGGTGCGCAGGTCTCGACCCTGCCGCAGTCGGCGCGCATCGATTTTGCTCAATACACCGAGATGACGGAATTTCTGACTGCCGCAACCGTACCCGCGGGGGCATACGTAGCGGCGACAATGACTTTGGATTATACCAATGCTGATATTTGGGTCGAGGATGAAAATGGTGACAATCTCCAGGTCGAGACCATACTGGACCAGGATGGCAATCCGGTCGGCATCCTGACCGTAACGGTACAGTTGGAGGATCGCAACCGGCTGGTGATAGCACCGGGGATTCCGGCTCATCTGCTGTTGGATTTCGACCTTAAAGCCACCAACCAGGTGACATTTGACCAGGGCGCGCCGGTCCTGACCGTGGATCCATTTCTGGTGGCCGACGTCAATCGCATGCCCAACCGGTGGCATCGTATTCGTGGGCTGCTGGATGCGGTGGATACGTCGCAAAGCTCGTTTTCTCTACATCTGCGACCCTTTTTCTGTTCACTGTCCGGGCACGGACACCTCTATGGCCGCCGGATGGTGTTGACCGATGAGCAAACGCTGTTCGAGATCAACGGCACATCCTACGAGGGCTCTGACGGGCTGCAAGCCATGGCGGCGCTCGATCCTCTCACGGCGGTGGTGGCTCTGGGCGAGCTCAAATTCGATCCTTTGCGGTTTGAGGCCAGCCAGGTTTACGCCGGTTCGAGTGTACCAGGCGGCGAATCGGATGTGGTCAAAGGCAATGTCATCGCCAGGCAGGGTGATACGCTGACGGTAAAGGGCGCAACCCTCATCCGCAATGACAGCGCCATTGTATTCAACGATCAGGTAACCGTACTGCTGGGCGACGACACGGTGGTCAAACGCCAGTTTTCGGTGGACCCGTTTGACAAGGACGACATATCGGTTGGCCAGCGCGTGGTCATCTTCGGCACACTGACCGATGACGACCCCCTTTCGCTGGAAATGGACGCCACCGGCGGGACCGCCCATATGCGGCTTACCACGCTGCGTGGCACTGCCGTGGCTCTGGATGAGCAGGATGCCACGGGTCAGTTGACCATGAATGTGCGGAGCATCAATCATCGCCGCATCGGGATCTTCGACTTTTCAGGAACCGGCACCGACAGCGCCAACGATGCCGATCCTGAGAGCTACCAGATCGACACCGGCACCCTCGACCTTTCGTCGCTGCAAATCGATGGATCGGTCAAGGTTCGTGGTTTTGTGGAGCCGTTCGGACAGGCGCCCCCCGACTTTGCCGCTCAGACCGTCGTTACCGTCGACGAGGTTCGGGCATTGATGAAGGTCGACTGGTGCCCCTCCACCGGTGAGGCGTTTTCCACACTTTCCTCTGAACAGCTGGTGTTAAACCTGGACGGTGTGGGGCGCTTCCACCATCTGGTACGCGGCTGGATCGTTACCGATCTGACCGAGCTGTTACAAGCGCCGTCGATCATCCCTGAAGCGGACGGACGGGGGGTGTTTGTGATCCGCCTGCAGTGTACGGCACAAGTGTTCCTGGAATTTGAATCATTCGTCGAGGCGCTGGCTCAATGGATCGATGACGGCCTGCTGGTCAACAAATTCGAAGCCGTGGGCGAGTTCGATGATGCCGCCGCAGCCCTCACGGTGGGCGTCGTGGAAATAAAGCTGCGTCCAGGGCAGAGCTAACCAGCCTCCCAATCGAATCGCCAGCCGGGTGGATTGCCTGCATCGCCCGGTCCTGGCGATTCGATTCTTTTACCTGGAAAGATTGTCCCAGAACGCCTCGGCTTTCGTCTTTTTGTCATCGCGCTGCGGCTGACGACCTTGCGGCGGGACCGGCGGCGGGCTCGTGCCGCGCAAGCGGGCGATGCGCTGCTCCAGCGGCGGATGGGTCGAAAAAAGACTCATCATGCTTTTGCCGGAGAGCGGATTCACAATGAACATGTGGGCGGTGGATGGGTTGGCCTCCATGGGCAGCCGACGGGAGTAGGCGCCCAGCTTTTCAAGGGCGCCGGCCAGCCCCTGGCTGCTGCCGGCATAGCGGGCGCCGGTGGCATCGGCCAGATATTCCCGGGAGCGCGAAACGGCCATCTGGATAATTGCGGCGCCGATAGGTGCCAGGATGGACATTATTATCAGGCCCAAGCCGCCCAGGCCGCCATCGTCGTCATCGCTATGGCCGCCGAAAAAAGCACTGAACCTTGCGATGCTGGCCAGCACCATCACCGCCCCGGCCATGGTGGCGGCGATCGACCCGATCAGGATGTCGCGGTTGTTCACATGCGCCAATTCATGGGCCAATACACCCATCAGCTCATCACGATTCAACAGTTTGAGCAATCCCTGGGTGACGGCGACGACGGCATGCTCGGGGTTTCGCCCGGTGGCAAAGGCATTGGGCGCCTCTTTCGGAATAATATAAACTTTGGGCATCGGCAGCCCGGCGCGCTGGGCCAGCGTGGCCACCATTTCGTAAAGCTCCGGGGCCTGCTGCGGCGTCACCTCTTGGGCGCGGTACATGCGCAGTACGATTTTATCGGAAAACCAGTAGCTGAAAAAGTTCATGCCCGCCGCAAAGATAAGGGCCAGTACCATCCCGGACGGGCCGCCGATCAATCGGCCGATGACCACCAGAAAAACGGTCATGGCCGCCAGCAACAAGGTGGTTCTAATTTGATTACCCATTGAAATTCCTCTCTTTTTACGCAAAGCCTTCGTTTCGGGCCGTTGGTATTCCAATCGGCCGCTTCTCCGTGTAAATATAGGACCCTCCCCAAAAAGTTCAAGACTGTCTGTTATACAACCCCCTTCAGGCGCTATTGTCCTTGCAAATCGATTCATTTTTTGGTGAAGTTAGCCCTTCCCGCGAGGGAGCGACACTATATGAAAGTAAAGAGGTAAAACCATGGGTGACGATCGTCCAATAGATACCGATGAAACGCCGGATGAGGACCAGGAAGAGAGTTTTGCGCAGATGTTCGAATCCTATTCGGCGGGGATGAATGAAGACATCCGCGTCGGGGATAAAATCTCCGGCAAGATCATCTCCATCGGCGACAGTGCCGTTTTTGTCGACACCGGTACCAAAGCCGACGGTG
>JASFGJ010000217.1:0-7100 GCA_050123815.1 Desulfobacteraceae bacterium | reverse complement strand
TGCCGGGCATCAACTCAGTTGTTCCATTGAACGTTCCGGTTTTTGCCCCATCTCGGCAACTCGGCAACCATGAAAGGAGGCAAAAATGCTGCCGAAAATCAAAAAAATATTGTATGCTACCGATCTCTCGGATAATTCAAGGCTTGCCTTTGGTTACGCCATTGCTCAGGCAGATCAACTTGACGCCCAATTGATGGTTGTTCACGTGATTGAACCGGTATCGGTATACACCCAATCGCATATGAGCAGTCTGATGGGTGAATCCGAATGGATTAATATTCAGCAAGATTATGACGAGCGGCTTTGCGATGACCTGATGACGCAATTGCGGCGCTTCTGTGATCAAATGGCCACGGACATACCGGCCAAACGCCTCCAGGAGGATTACATTTTCCTGCGCAAGGGACTGCCGGTGGAAGAGATTCTCGCATTGGCCGATGAGCAGCAGGCCGACATGATTGTTCTCGGCACCCATGGCTATGGTATGCTGAAGGATACCTTGATGGGCGGCACGGTGCGGCGTGTGTTGCGGCGCAGCAAAACGCCCGTCCTGGTTGTCCGAAATCCGGAGTCGGTCGAGGCTTAGTAAGTTCAACGTTTCAGTTTACTGAAAGCGAAGCTTAGTATGAGATGGCTATGCATTGCCCTGTTTAGCATTCTTTGTGCACTCTCGCCGGCTGTTTCGGCGCTGGGGTCGGACACGTGCCTGGAGCCCTCGCCCTCGGCCAAGGCCGGCGGTGATCCTTATGGTCCGTTAACGGTACGCGAGCTTACCCGCTCAGAACTCGAGCAGACCAGAGCGTTGCTGCAATCGCTGCGCGGCGATTGGATCGGCAAGGGCGATGCGCACCGGTGCAAGAGCCTGGAAGATCCACTGGACCATGAACAAACACGGTATACCTTGCGTGGTCGGGTCGATACCGATCATTTCGGTAATCTGGTTGTCACGGCCGATCTATATGACATTGACCAAAAAATCAGTCACCAGGATATATTCCGATTGTATTTAAAGGACCGCCGTCTCAGGCATGAAGACAACGGCGGTGCCGGGGATGTTGAACTCAAGCTGCTGAGTGCCCATCAAATCCAATTCCTTTGGCGCGTGGTGATTCCAGCCGGTCAAACTCCCGGCTCGACCCGCAAAGAGTATGACATAACGCTGACCGGTGATAGCGAGGCGTTTTCCATAGTTCGAATCATTTATACTCAGGCCAAGTTTAGTTCGAGGAGTAGCTGGCACTTCAAGCGCCGCTAAAATCGCTTTCAGGGGGGCCTCTCGGGTCCAAATCCTGCGTTGGAACGCTGCGTTCAATCCTCGAAATATTCCAAATATTCCTGCGGTTGAACGGTCCGGCCCGCCTTGGCTTTGGACCCGAGACGCGCCCCAGAAACCGATTTGCGTTATTAGAACCTCTATCGAAAGCATTCCGACTGGGCCCAAATCCTGCGTTGGGCCGGACCGTTCAATCCTCGATTAAAATCTACAGATTCTTGGCATGTTCCAGCATGTTTTTGCTGATGCCCAGTTTGAGGGTGTTGTGGACCAGTTCGTGGGGTGTGTCTTCAAAGGGCATGTAGATCAACATTGCGCTGCGGGGTTTGATGTCGATGGACGGCAGGTGTTTGATCATGAATGCTTTGGGTTTGATAAAATCGGCAAGGATTAGTTTGAGGCTTTCAACGGCCTCCCGAAGCGGCAGGTTGACCGAATGGTGCCGCCCTTTGGGCGGGGGCGGGCCCTTGGTCATTTGTTCCATCGGCATGGAAAGCGTCATTTTCGTCGAGACGCCGAGAAATCGCATGGGCGGCATCTTGAACGCAGGGCACCAGAACGAGAAGGGAATCTCGTCCCATCCAGGTTGGGCCACGCGGGGCAGATTGGCCACCTGAATCAGGTCGGCGTAGTTGGCCAACTCGATTTTGCTGACATGCGCTTTGATGCGCCAAAAAGGCAGATAGACGGCATCTTTTCCGCCGTCGGGTGCGTGTGCGACGGCGAGCTGTTCCAGCCGTCCGTTGCGCGCGCTCCAGACCGTACTGCAATTGCTGCAGTGAAGCGCCAGGGCATCCTTGCTGCCGTTGAGATCCCACCCGCACTGCGGACACAACGTGGCCAGAAAGGTGATGGGCCAGTTCGGCGTATCGGCCTGCAACAGGCCGTCCGGGATTTCACTCACTGCTGCTCCCGGCACCGGTTGGTTCAAGATGGCGTCTACGACCTGTTTGCCAAAGTAAAACGGTGCGTAAATCAGGCTCCGGGTTTCGCCGATATAATCCTGGTGAAGGATGGGTTTGGGCAGGCCGGTGCTGTACTGTTTGCTCCAGATACTCAAAACACGTTTGAATGACGTGTCCGGTTTAACAAAAATGCCCTCGGTATCAGCGGTGGCGAAGCGCAGCCGTTGCGTTTGACCGCGAAATCCGATGTTGAAAGGGAAGTGCTCGCTGCGCAGGGCCTGATTGCTGACATCCAGAAATCGATTCTGGATACCCTTCGGGGTGCAGGAAAAGAGCATGCCTTTAAGCCGCCAGTAGGGCAGGTAAAAAATCTCTTTGCCGGCCGGTGCCTTGTGGGGCAGGGTGTACCGGAAAAAACCGGGTGCGTTTAAAAAGGAGATCACTCGGCAAAAGGGGCAGTGAAACAGCCGGTCGGTCTCTTCCAACTCGGCCGGCGCACCGCATTGGGGGCATTGGTGTTCGATAATAAAAGTCGTCATATCAAGCTAATATTTCTCCCCACAATCCGAACAAAACTTCGCATCTCCGAGGTTTTGCGCTCCGCATTGGGCACACGTCTTCGGTTCGGGTTTTGCTTCCACGGGTTTGCCGCAGCGAGAGCAGAACTTGGCGCTGGTGGTCAGGTTCTTCCCGCAATGGGCGCATTCGACAAATACCAGTTGCTGATGCCCGCACTGGGGGCAGAACTTGGCATCCACCGGCACATCGTGACTGCATTCCGGGCATTTATATGTGCCGCCCGGTGTGCCGGCCTCTTTGGCCTGGGGCTGCTGCCCGCTGAAATACTGGGCCAGCATGGCCGGCATCATGAGACCCAATCCGGCGCCCATGCCGTCACCGCTGGTCTGCCCTTCGGAGGCTTTTTCCATGGCCATGGCGGCTTTCATCTGCATCAGCTTGTTCATATCATCGAAAACACCCATGCGGCTGCGGTCATCGATGGCTTTCTGGACTTCCGGCGGCGGTGTGATGGCGTTCATGTATAGATGGGTCAAGTTCAGGCCAAAATGTTTGAAATCATCCTGCAACCGGGCCGAGAGCTTCTCGGACAGCTCATCGTATTTGGACGGCAGGTTGAGGATGGAATCGATGGTTTCACCCATGAAGTCGTTAAAACGCGATACGATCACCCGGTTGAGATACTCCTCGACGGCCTCGGTGTTAAAGATGCCCTGGGTCCCCACCATGGAGTTGATAAACAGAACCGGCTGGACTACCTGAAGATTGAATACGCCGAACGCCCGCAGACGGATCAATCCCAATTCGGAGTCCTTGAAAGCGACAGGATCGCGCGTGCCCCATTTCAGGTTTGTAAAGACCTTCATGTTGACGAAATAGATCTCGGCGCGCAGCGGGCTGGTCATGTCCCACGGCAGCGAGGCGATTTTGGTCAAGATAGGGATATTGCCGGTTTGCAAGGTATGGCGGCCCGGCCCGAAGGCTTCAATGGCCTTGCCTTTATAGAAGAATACACCGACCTGGCTCTCTCGAACGGTCAACTGGGCGCCCCATTTGATTTCGGCGGAACCGGTTTCCGGCAGCCGATGCACCAGTTCCTTGCCGCTTTCGTCGAACCATTCGATGTTTTCCAGAAATATCAGGTTGTTGTCTCTCATTGCAACGCTCCTTGGCTTGAAGGTTCACAGCACGCATTGGTCCTTTAACAAGCTTGTTTCAGGTATCTCGTCATGCAATACATTTTCAATGTCATGCTAACAATAATATAACCTTGATTTCAGGTCAAATATTGAAGCGATGCGGAAAGCCAAATCATAAGATATCCATTGGATTAGAAATAATAGGTCAGCCACAGATAGACGTTGTCGCTGGGAGCGACCTCGAAGGACAACAAACCCACAGAGGCGTCGAAGCCGCCGTATTCGGTATCGCCGCTGCCGGAATAGATGGTCGCCCCTGCGATCAATTGCCAGTTCAGCGCCACATCCCACATCAGTTGCGGCTGAAAGATCAGAGAGCTGTCGACCAGGTTGACGATAGTGCCCCAGTGGGACTGGAGCAGGGGGTGCAGCTCGATCTGGAGCTGCCCGGCCAGGTAGTGGCGACCGAGGGTAAACAGTTCGCCGCGCGACAGCCGATCCGACAGCACCGGATCGGCCAGCGCCTTGCGGTAGTCGTCAGTATATCCCAGCCCATTGTAGTAGTATTCGATCAGGCCGTAGATATTCTTGCCGAACCATCCCCAGGCGTGGTCCATGTTGGCCACGACCTGCCAGAAACCGACTTGTTCATCATCCTTGTCCAGAAACGTGTATAGGGAGTCAAAACGCCAGGCGGCACCGCCCAGATATCCGGTGGCGCCGGCGCCAATCAGGTAGTCGCTGAAATGGCGGGCGGCCATGAAATCGATTTCCATGCCGGCCACGGGGAAGTGCCATTTGCTGGCGTAGGACGATTGGTCGTCAGCGACATCGCCGGTTTGACGATCACGGCGCGGCAGATAGAGAAATTGCGCCTCTCCGGTTCCCAGCGGGATCTGCAAGTGCGCCATGTCGTCGCCGGCCTTGTAGTCCCGTAAAACGGTGGTCGGTGCAAACGGGTTGAACAGATCCATGGGATTGAAGATCAGACCGTTGCCCCAGGTCAGGGCCTGCCGGCCCAGTCGAAGGGTGCCCCAGGTGTCGCTGTAGGTGAGGTTGAGCCGGTCCAGACGGTGGTAGGCCACATGCCGGTCGCCCTCATCCAGGATACGGGTCAGATTCATCAGGCGACGGTCATCGTTGACCTCTTGTCCGATCAATAGCCCCATGATGCCGGCGCTGGGCGAAAGACCCAGTTCGTTGCGTGCTTCCAATGTATCGCCGGTTTGGTTGACGAGTTCGTAATGGGTCTCCAGACGCAGCCGCTTTCCCATAAACAATTCGTTCTTCAATCGCAGTTCCCCTTGGCCGTCCCAATACGGACCATCCTTTTGGGTCGCGAACAGTGATTCATCGTCGATCCAGGACACGGTGCCGATGGCCCGCAGATGACCGCCCCACTCGGTCCTGAAAAAAGAGGCGTCGTCCTGGTCGGCCATGCTTTGAAGCGGCAGGAAGATCAATGCTAGAGCGACGGCTGAAAGCGCAATGCGTGTCCACTGCCGGGGCAATATCCGCTTCGGTGGTTTCCTCATTTGTTCATTCCTTTACTCTGGTCATCGGCAATCCTGCCGTCGTGGATGGTGACCACGCGGCGGGCGTATTGCATCACCATGTTGTCGTGTGTGGAGAAGATAAAGGTCACCCCTCGGTTGGCGTTCATCTCATGCATGAGCTGCAGCAACCCCTCGCCGGTCTTGGAGTCCAGATTGGCTGTGGGTTCGTCCGCCAGCACAATCGAAGGATTGGAGACGATGGCGCGGGCTACGGCCACGCGCTGCTGCTGGCCGCCGGACAGCTCCGCCGGCCGGCGGTCGTATTTTCCTTCCAAGCCGACATCGTCCAGAATCTGGTGGGACCTGCGGCGCCGCTGCGAAGCCGGGACGCCTTGCAGCAGCATGACGTATTCGACATTTTCGGCGGCGGACAAGACCGGGATCAGGTTGTAGGACTGAAATACGAAACCGATATGATGCAGGCGCAGTTCGGCCAGCTGGGATGCGTTCAGGGTGCTGTAGTCCAGGTCGTTCACCCGGATCGATCCCGAGTCCGGCAGGTCGAGCCCGCCGATCAGGTTGAGCAGGGTGGTCTTTCCTGAACCCGAAGGTCCGGCCAGCGCCACGAATCCTCCGGTTTCAACGATCAGGTCCACTGCTTGCAGCGCGGTGACCGTAACACGCCCCTGCTGGTAGGTTTTGTCCACATCCCGGCACTGTACGATGGGAATCATTATGTTGCTCCGTTTAGTTATGCGCCAGCGCCTTCACCGGCAGGAATCTGGCCGCCTTGACGGCCGGATAGAGACTGACCAGCAGGCCCAGTATCAGCACAACACCGTTGGCGCTGAGAACGTCTTTGAGCCATATTTCCGGATAAATCACGCGTGCTATACCGGCGAACTCCACTCCCTTGGCCAGGGCCGAAAGATCGATGCCTGTTTGGGAGACCAGCCAGCACGTGGTTAGCCCCAACAGATTGCCGACGGCCATGCCGCAAAGGAGAATCAGGGCAGCCTCCGTTAAAATACCACGTACGATCCGCACGGGGCGCATGCCCAAGGCCTTTAGCAGGCCGAATTCGCGCATGCGTTCAAATACCGCCATCAAGGTGGTGTTGACGATGCCGAACCCCATGGCGACAAAGACCACCAGGAACCAGATCAGAACGAAGACGTCGTAGAGTTTCAAGGCTGCGGTGATCAGCGGCAGAATTTGCCGCCAGGACCGTACGCGCACATCTCGGCCCTCCAGTTGCTCCTGCAGCCGCCCGGCGGTGGCTTCTGCCGCTTCGTGATCCGGCAGCACAATGACGATTTCCGAAACAGCGCCGCCCATCTTGAGCATCTTCTGTGCGGCGCCCAGCGTAACAAAGAGATAGCCTTTTTCAGTGGCCTGCAGCTCCGCTCTGAAGATGCCGCGAATACGAAAGGCCCTTGAAGCGACTTCACCCTCGGCATCCTGGGACATGAGAATCAGCTTGCGTCCGATGCGGGTTTCCATCTGATCGGCCAGGGCTCGTCCGATCAGAATGGCATTTTGATCGGATGGCTGGAGATACCGGCCCTGGGTGACGCTGGTGCCGATGAAAGAGAGGACTTTTTCCTTTTCCGGATCGATTCCCACCATAACGGCACCGGTATTATGACGGGCGTTATTTACAACGGTATTGACGCGTACGCGCCGGCCCCAGCGGCTGCCCTCCTGCAGCTGCGTCTGCATGGTCCGCTCGATGGCATCGGGATCGGCGATGCGGTTGTCCACCACC
>JASFGJ010000216.1:0-7124 GCA_050123815.1 Desulfobacteraceae bacterium | reverse complement strand
CCCGCAATCGAAGACGGTAACCATCGATCCGGTAGGGCCGGTGCTGCTCGAGCGCAGTCGGCGGGCCAAAAGCATCAGTTTGACCGTCAGGCCTTTCAAAGGCGTGCGGGTGGCCGTGCCTTTGGGGGTGTCGTTTAAACAGGCCCGGGCGGTCGCCCAATCCAACGCCGCATGGATCGCCAGGCAATTGGAGCAGACGAGGCGCGTGGAAAAACAGTCGGTCCGTTTCAACCACCACGGCGTCATCAATCGGGCCGTGGCCCGCAGAATCATTGTGCAGCGGCTCGAGGCGTTGGCCGACCGACACGGTTTTTCGTATCATCGCGTCTTTGTACGCAACCAAAAGACCCGTTGGGGCAGCTGCTCCATGCAAAACAACATCAATTTGAACGTTCATCTGATCTGCCTGCCCGCCGACCTGATGGATTACGTCATCCTGCATGAGCTGGTTCACACCCAAGTCAAGGACCACAGCCAACAATTCTGGCACTGCCTGGCCCAATGCATTGAAGACCCAAAGGCGTTGGATCGCGAACTGACACGCTATGAGGCACTTTTGGCCTGAAAAAAGAATCGTTTTTGGTTCTTGGTTGTGGTTTGAACGGCAATCAACGTCTGAAGGTCGGCTTGCTGTTAAACCATGAACTGATACAGTACGCTTTGCGTTCCACCACTGGATCGTGCTATCCATAAACCAGAAACCGTAATTCAGAAACCAGATACGAAGGGCTTTTCCATGGACATGTTCGAAAGCCACGCCGAGCAGGCCATGGCTGAATCCCGCCCCCTGGCCGAACGGATGAGACCACGCAGTCTGGATGATTTCATCGGCCAAACCGAGGCGGTGGGGCCGGGGACCTTGTTGCATCAGGCCATCGCCCATGACCGCATCTTCTCCATTATATTGTGGGGGCCCCCGGGATGTGGGAAGACGACATTGGCCCGGATCGTGGCTGGAGAGAGCCGTTCGCATTTTATCCACTTTTCAGCCGTGCTGGCCGGTGTCAAGGAGATCCGGGCCGTCATCGCCGAAGCCCGGGACCAACTCAAGATGCACCGCAAGCGTACCATCCTGTTCGTGGATGAAATTCATCGCTTCAACAAATCCCAGCAGGATGCCTTCCTGCACCATGTCGAGAGCGGATTGCTGACCTTGATCGGCGCCACCACGGAGAATCCCTCCTTTGAAATTATCGCGCCGTTGCTTTCCCGCTGCCGGGTCATCACGCTCAAACAGCTGGGGACAGATGACCTTAAATCGATACTGAATCACGCCTTATGCGACAAATCCCGGGGGTTGGGGCGGCATGGCCTGGTGCTGTCGGACGAAGCGGCGGATCATCTGGTGGCCATGTCGGACGGCGATGCGCGCAGCGCGTTGAACAATTTGGAAATGGCGGCGTTTTTGGCCATGGCCCGACGGGCGCCCCCTGCGCAGGGCGGCGGCCGCGCCATCGAAACCGCCGATATCGAGCAGGCGGTCCAACAGCGCGCCCTGCAATACGACAAGACCGGCGAGGAGCACTACAACCTGATCTCGGCTTTGCATAAAAGCATGCGCGGCAGCGATCCGGACGGCGCGCTGTACTGGCTGGCCCGCATGCTTGCCGCCGGAGAAGATCCGCTCTATATTGCCCGGCGTATGGTGCGCTTTGCCTCGGAAGATATCGGCAATGCCGATCCACACGCGTTGATCCTGACCATGTCCGCCATGGAAGCCTTTCGATTTATCGG
Organism: Desulfobacteraceae bacterium; assembly: GCA_050123815.1. Taxonomy (GTDB): domain Bacteria; phylum Desulfobacterota; class Desulfobacteria; order Desulfobacterales; family Desulfosarcinaceae; genus JARRKU01. The sequence goes on along the minus strand of JASFGJ010000216.1, from coordinate 5,390 downwards.
ACCACCCGAAGGCGAACTCGCATTGGCCCAGGCCGTGGTCTACCTGGCCACGGCCCCCAAGAGCAACAGCATCTATACTGCGTATGGCCGGGTACGGTCGGATATTCGCAAAACCGGCACCTTGCCGGTCCCCATGCATATCCGCAATGCCCCCACGCGCTTGATGAAAGATCTGGGTTACGGCCGTGATTACAAATATGCGCACAATTATCGCGACGGCTTTGTGCCGCAGCATTACCTTCCCGAGCAACTCCAGGGAAATATCTATTACCAACCCCAAGAACGCGGCTATGAAAAGCAAATCAAACAGCGGTTGGACCTTTGGCGGCGGCAGTTGAGAAGCGATGCATCGGGATCGAAATAAAAAATGCTTTTCCCCTCTGACATTTGTCAAAACTGGAATTATTTTATTTTTTGATTCGGGATAACATTCGATGAATGATTAGACTGAGGAGGGGGTATGTCTCAGTTAATTGCCTGTAAATCCGACGACCATATCGTCCTGGCAGCCGACAGCAAAGCGGTGGATGTGGATGATTATGGGAACCTGGTTGAGCTGCGAATCGATCGATTGCATCAGCTGTCCGAGTATAGTGCAATATTAACCGGCGGAACGGCTGCCGGCGAGGCCATGTGTCATTCGTTGAAGCACTTCGTAATCCAGGAGAACCTGACCCATATCGACGAGATCTATCGGGCCGGCCTGCCGCTGCTCGCCTCGGAATATGAGCGTTTTATGCGCAAAACCTGCGAGGTCCATCCCATCGACCCCATTCACCAGGTTACCTTTATCCTGGCGGGATATACGTCAAAAAACCCGCAAAACCCATTTCAGATGTATCTCCTGTGGACCAAGCGAAAGCTGCCCATGTTGGGCAGCGATGAGATCGGGACCGCATTTTCGGTGCCGCGCAGTTTTCGGATCGAGCACCACCTGCATCAACTCGTGTCGCAAAAGGCGGGGTTGGACCGAATGATGACGGAGGTGCGTCGCAGCATGGAGACGGCGGTCCAATCAAACAAAGACGCGGCCGAACCGCTCTCGTACGCCTGGATCGACGATTCGGGATTTCGACGGTTATAATATATTCAAGAGATATCCATGATGGTGACCTCTACCTCTCGGACCTGATCGCCGCGCTTGACCTCGAGGCTTACGGTCTGACCGATCTGGTATTTCTGCAGATGGCGCACAAACTCACCGATATTTGTGACTTGCTGCCCATCGACGGACAGGATGATATCCCCCAGGACGCGATTGTCGTAATCGATGCCCTGCAAACCGGCCCGTTCGGACGATGATCCGGGTATCACGCGGTCGATCACGACCCCTACGACCCCTAACCCGGCGGTCGTTTCATCATCCAGGATCACGATGCCGATGCCCGGGCGCGGGACCTTGCCCTTGGTGATCAACACCGGGACCACCTGATTGACCACATCCGCCGGGACAGCGAATCCGATACCGGCACTGCTTCCGGAGCCTGAGATAATGGCTGTATTGACGCCTATCAGACGGCCGGCGGAATCGATCAACGGACCACCGGAATTGCCCGGGTTGATGGCCGCGTCCGTTTGAATGGCGCCGACCACTTCACGGCCCGTTTGGGTCGGCAGGCGTCGATCCAGGGCGCTGATGACCCCGGTGGTCAAGGTTCGGGACAACCCGAACGGATTCCCGATGGCGAATACCGCCTGGCCTACACGCAAATCGCTGCTGGTTCCGACGGGTATGGGCTGAACGTCGGAGGGCATGCTGCGCAGCCGGACAACAGCCAGGTCGTAATCCTCGGAGCCGCCGACATAGGTGGCATCGATGGCCTCGCCGGAATCGAGCCGCACCTGGATGCGCTGTGCGCCTTTGATGACATGGTAATTGGTTACGACATGGCCGTATGCATCCCATAAAAATCCGGAGCCGGCGCCCTGGCGGACTTCACGCATTCCGAAAAATCCGCGCACGGCATTTTCGGTAAAGATGTACACCACCGAGGGGGAGGCGCGATCGAAGATGTCAATGGTTGCTTTTTCAAAATTGGCCAGCTCTCCCCGCGGCTCCACGGTGCGGGGGCGGCTGTCGATGCGGCGTCCGGGGCCGGTGAGGTGGTGGAACAGGGCGACGATGATGACGATCGCCAGACCGCCGATAATCCACCTGAGTAAATTGTTGCGGGGGGTCATGTTCGGGATCGTCCTTTCCGTCGCTGTTACAACGTTAAAAAATAGCGGTGAAACAGGTCGTCCTTGTTTAATTCAGGATGAAACGTCGTCACCATGATTCGCCCATCCTGGACAAATACCGGATCGTCACCGTATCGCGCATGCACCGTCAGGTGATCCGCCAGATGCTCGATTTTGGGGGCGCGGATAAAGATCGCCGGGTAGCGTCCCTGATCGAACAACGGAATTTCGATCCAATTCTGGCTGCTGGCGATTTGGCGTCCATAGGCGTTGCGTTTGACACGGATGGGCAGCGCCCGAACCGGGCCGGGGCTGCCGTCGATGCGATCGGAGAGCACGATGGCCCCGGCACAGACACCCCACACCGGCATACCGTCGGTGATACGTTCTATCAGGGGATTCAGCATGCCGAACTCAAGCAAGAACTTGATCATTACGGTGCTTTCGCCCCCCGGGATGATCAATCGATCGATCTGCGCCAGCGTTTGCGGGTCGGCCACGATGCAATGGTCCGCCCCGCACCGTTCCAGATGCGCGATGTGGTCCAGAAAGGCTCCTTGAAGTCCGAGCAGTCCGACACGCATGGCGGCTAGACTCCCCGTTCCGCCATTTTTACATCCAGGGCGCTGTTTTCAAGGCCGATCATGGCCGTGCCCAGTCCCTTGGAAATCTCGACCAGTTTGGCCGGATCTTGATAATGGATGACCGATTGTACAATGGCGTGCGCCATTTTTGGTGGGTTTTCGGATTTAAATATCCCCGATCCGACAAAGACACCGTCGGAGCCCAAAGCCATCATCAACGCTGCGTCGGCCGGGGTGGCAATCCCACCGGCTGCAAAATTGACCACCGACAGACGTCCCAATTCACGGGTTTGCTCGACCAATTCCAGCGGCACGCGCATCTCGCCGGCGGCGTGGGTCAGTTGATGTTTGTCCATCCCTTTGAGCGCGTCGATCTGCTCGTTGATGGCCCGCATATGGGTCACGGCGTTGACGATGTTACCCGTGCCGGCCTCGCCCTTGGTTCGGATCATGGCCGCACCTTCATTAATGCGGCGCAGCGCCTCACCCAGGTTGCGCGCTCCGCATACAAAGGGCACATCAAAACCTGATTTGTCGACATGCCGGACTTCGTCGGCAGGGGTCAAGACTTCGCTTTCATCCACAAAATCAACACCCATGGCCTGCAGGATACGAGCCTCCATGAAATGACCGATGCGCACTTTGGCCATGACCGGGATGCTGACCGCATCCATGATGGCCTGTATCATCGCCGGATCGCTCATGCGGGCCACCTGGCCGTCGCTGCGAATATCGGAGGGGACGCGCTCCAGGGCCATCACGGAGCACGCGCCGGCATCTTCGGCGATCCGGGCCTGTTCAGCATTGGTTACATCCATGATCACGCCGTTTTTGAACATTTCGGCAAACCCTTTGTTGATTTTTTCGCGCTCCATAATTGCCTTCCTTTCCATCTAACTCTCATAAACAGAGCTTGCATTATGTGTTACATTTATTCTATTAACTTAGTACAAATAAGCAAATGTATTAAGTCTGTCAAGTGTGAATGCCATGCAATCCAGATATCAATCCATCGCCCGGACCATTCGCTCGCGCATCGAGGTGGGGGACTATACGCCTGGTGAGAAAATCCCCTCGATCCGCCAGTTCGCCTCGGAGTTCGGCTGCAACAAACTCACTGTCCAGCGCGCATTTGGGCAGTTGAAAAACGAGGGGTTGATTGAAAACCGGGTCGGCAGCGGTTCCTATGTCCGTTTTCCCGAAACAATCCAGACGGCTTCGGGAATCTTTGATTTTCGCACCGACTATCTGGATCAGAGCCTCTTCCCCTATCAGCAGATCCAGGAGATTTTCAACCGACTGTTTACCGATGAAAAGGCGCATGCCCTGGCCCCGACACCGGCGCAGGGAGATCCGGAACTGATTCATGTGCTCAGCCAATACTATCACGTGCCGTCCGAGCGCATGGTAATGATATCGGGAGCCCAGCAGGGGCTGGATCTTGTGGCCAAAGTCTTTGCTGCGGATATTTCAGAGACCATGCTGTTCGAGGATCCCACCTATCCCGGGGCGATTTCGCTGTTCAAGGCGCGCCATTTTGTGCCCCTTGATGAAAGTGGACCGGACCTTGACCAACTTGGACGCAAACTGGCCGGTGAGATCCGGCTTTTCTACACCATGCCCACGGTGCATAATCCCACGGGGATCGGGTATGGTGAGTCAAGGAAGGCGGCTGTAGGGCGGTACGCTCAGCAGCATCATTTTTATATCGTGGAGGATGATTTTCTTTCTGAGTTTCGCCCGGCGGCCGGTCCTCGTTTTGTCGATATCTGTCCTGAAAAGACCATCCATATCAAGTCGTTGTCCCAGACCACCGTGGCCGGTATCCGCCTTGGTTTCATGGTGGTCCCTGAAGATCTGTATGAGCGCTTTTTGTATGCCAAATTCATGTCCGACATTGCTTCGTTTGGTTTGATGCAGCGCTGCATGCGGGTGTTTATCAAATCGGGTTTGTACCGGCAGCATCTGCACAACGTGTCGGGCACCATTGAATCGCGCAAACAGCGTCTGCTGAGAATCATCGATGCAAAAAATCATCTGCAGGTCAACCGGCAGCAGGCGGGCTACAGCCTGTGGGTGAAAAGCAGCAACCCTCTGCCCTCAGACAACGTGCCGTGGAGCCGTGGCGAAGAGTTTTCGTTTTCATCTTCGGCCCGCTTCCATTTTCGTCTTTCGTTCATGAATCTGGATGACCAGACCTTTGAACGAGGGGTGGCCTATCTCAATTCAATTTTATGACGACCGAAATTTCGTTTCGTTTGAGCCATAAAACAGTTTCTTCGTCATTGCAGTTTCTGTTTCGTCTCCTTCTATAGCGCCGGCGACTCGCAGCTGGTGGTCAGCACTTCGATGTATTCGCTCTGGCCTTGGTACAGACGGCTCATTTCGATCAGGACACCTGCGATTTGGGCCAGAGCCTGTACCAAATTGACATTGTCTAGTGTAAATTCCCACCTCTCGGCCGTATAGGCGCGAATGACGCCGATGGCGTCTTCGCCCACCATGATCGGTACGGACAGAATCGAGGCGATGCCTTCTTTTTCCGCTGCCTCAGGATATTGAATGCGCGGGTCGTCGCTGACGTCATACACTGCCTGGGGCCCTTCCGTTAGGGCGTCCGCGATC
>JASFGJ010000215.1:0-7145 GCA_050123815.1 Desulfobacteraceae bacterium | reverse complement strand
GTTGCCAATCTGGTGGTACGCGATAAATCCGGTCACAAACGGCGCAATGGCGATGACCAGTATCAGCAGATCATAGGAGGTCGTCAGGATGCGCACCTCGGGCAGCGCAATGCGACGCAGCAAAATAAACACGCCGGCCAAAATCATGGCCACGGTAAACGCATCGGCCAGAGCCTCCGGAAGCGCCGGCAGGCTGAACCCCCAGCGTTCCTGGAGCAGTATATTATGCCCCAGCAGAAAAATCGGCGTAACCAGCAGGCAGAAGTGGAACACGAAAACCAGAATGGTAAAACCGGGATAAAAGCGCCAGCTGTGCGTTTTAAACGGAATCAGCCAGGACACGATCGACCGCACGGCGCCTTTTACCCCATATCCAAGGTTTTCCATATACGCGACACGATCCATTTGCCAGTTCAGGCCCCTGAAGTACCAGATAAATCGCCAGATCAGGCCGATGAAAAAGATGCCGAACGCGATCCAGGCCAGCGGCCCGGTGACAAAATCGTACATAATGAGCTCCTTGCGAACCATCTGCGACGATTCAGCGGCCCGACACGCCAGACCGCCGGGTAGAGTAGACTATTCTTCTTCCCTTCCCGTCAAAAAGACCCAGAACAGGGGCATTGCCACCAGGGCCAGGACGATCAGGATATAAATAATGTTTTTGGTCTGCAGCATAAACTCTTGCAGTGTATGAATCGATTCCATGGTGCTTCCTCTCTTTGGCGGATTGATCCTGACTATCGTTATAGCATCACCACATTCAACCTGCGCGCCAACGACTAGTGCGGTTCATAGTCCGGATGTTCGTAGAAAATCGGCATGCGCGTAACGATGAACCGGAATACCAGCAATCCGATGGTGACGATGAATATCGAAATCGCAATCTCCATCCAATGGGGGAAATAGCGTTCGCTGGACGGCAGATGCCAGTTAAAAGCGATCAGACAGACATTGAAGCGGTTGACCACAATGCCCAACACGGTCAAAACGGCGGTCCAGCGCACCAGCTTGACGTTCTTGTCGCGCACGCCAACGGCATACAAAAACGCCGGCAGGGCGACAAAGCCTAGCAGTTCCACCAGGTACCAGGCGCCGTAACCGGTGGCCAGATAGTGCCAATGATTATCCGCGGCGATGCCCACCACTTTAATGACGAAATAACCGGCCAGAACCCATGCGGCGGCCTTGCCGAAACCCAGCGCCAGATCGTCTTTGGCGGCCAGGTGGTGGTGATCCATCTTCTCTTTGAAATAGCGATAGGAGAGCATGCCCTCGAAAATCACCATGGACAACCCGGCAATGGTGCTCGTGATGAAAAAGTATATGGGGATGTAGGGCGAATACCACAGCGGATGCAACTTGGACGGAGCAATAAGGAACAGGGCCCCCAGCGAGCTTTGATGCAGGGTTGATAAGATCACGCCGAAGATCGTCAGGAGCATGGTCAGCTTGACCACGATGCCGCGTGCTTTTTTCAATCCCAGCCACTCCATGGCCGCCGGTGAAAACTCGATAAACAGAACGGTCAGGTAGAGGGCGACACAGGCGGCCACTTCGAAGAGCAGGGACGTTGTGCCGCGCGATATTAGAAAGGGATAGGGCAAACGCCAGGGCTGGCCCACATCGTAGTGCAGGGCCAGGACCACCAAAGCGTAGCCTAAAAAGCCGGTCAAGATGGCCGGACGCACCGCGGCATGATATTTTTTCATGCCGAAGATATAGACCGCCGCCGAGGTTACATAGCCTCCGGCGGCCAATGCGACACCCACCAGCAGATCGAAGCCGATCCAGATCCCCCAGGGATTGTAATCGGACAGATTGGTGGTGGCGCCCAGCCCGCCGGTGAAGCGAAGCACCGTCAGAATGATGCCGACGATCACAATGATACCCGCAACCAGATTAAAGGGGGTAAACAGGTTACTGCGGGTTGCGGCTGTTTGTTGGGACATGGCTCCTCCTATTTTTTTTGCGCTTCCTCCGCGGCTTTTGCCGCCTCTTCCAAGGCCTTTTTAACTTCGCGCTCCACCGCCGCTTCCTGGTCTTTTTTCGCCTTTTCCATGGCGGCGGTCAGCTTCTCCTCGGCGGAGGCATTGGTCTCGGCCACGGCTTTTTCAACGGCGTCCCGCTGCTCCTGGTCGGCGATCTTTTCCTTGCGTTTGCTCATGGCGTAGATACCGGTCAGCAGCACCGGCCATAGGCCGACCACCATGGGCACGGCGCCAAGGGCGCCCTTGGTCAGTTCGGGGGCCGAGGTCGTTCCCAGATCCTCGCGCATGCCGACCTGGTCAAACGCCACATTGGACAAGTAGAGCCAATGGGTGCCGCCCATTTCATGTTCGCCATAGATGTGATCGACATATTTGTCCGGATAGTTGCCGATACGCTTGCGGGCCAATTTCAGCAGCTCCGATCGTTTGCCGAACACCAAGGCTTCGGTGGGACAGGATTCGACGCACCCGGGCAGCAGTCCCTTTTTGATCCTGGGGTAGCACAGTGTGCACTTGGTCACCAAGGGTGAAAAGGCGTTGTCGTACTGATAGCTGGGGATTTCAAAGGGGCAGGCAATCATGCAATAGCGACACCCCACGCAAAGCTTCGGATTGTAGACCACCGGACCTTCCGGTGTCTTGGTAAAGGCTTTGACAAAACAGGCCGAGGCGCAGGCCGGTTCCAGGCAGTGGTTGCACTGCTTTTTTGCAAAAAACGGCTGCTTTGGATCACCGAACTGGTTGACCACCGTATATTTATCGGCCGTCGTCCGACGCTTCTGAGCCAATACCGTCAGATCGTCGAAGGGCTTGTCCGGGGACGGCAGCTCGTTGACTTTATTGCAAGCCCCCTCGCATTTGCGGCACCCGATACAACGGGTGATATCGTGCAGTACCGCCACACTGTCCCGGTATCCCTCAAAGCTCTTGTTGGTGGCCGCCCGGGCTGAGGTCCCTACGGCACTCGTTAATCCTGCAGCTCCCATCCAGCCTAAAAACTTGCGACGTGAAATAGACATACTTATTCCCTCAAATGGTGCTTCGACGAATTATTTGCGTTTGGCATGACAGGCCGTGCACTCCCGAGAAGCCGGCTTTTCAAGTCCCATCTTGTCATGGCATTGGATACATTGTTGATGATAGGCCGCCATCAGCCCGGGCCGCGTCAAATTGAGCATTTCAGAGCTTTTCCCGTGGCAACTGCTGCACTGGGGAGGCTTGGCAGAGGCCGGGCTGTTGTGGTGGCATCCCTGGCAAACGGTCGTCATATCTGTGTGAAAGTAGCTGGCCAACCGATTGCCTTCGATCCTTTTTACCAGACTTAAGACAATTTTGCGATGGGGAAGTACCGCCGGCTCATACATATCGGACAGAACTTTGATGGTGACCGTTTCCGGAATCTGATCCAGCGGCAGCGTTCCGGTAACCGGCCGGCGCCCGTCGAGAAGTTCTTGAGCAATCATTTTGTCCATTTCTGGATCTGCGGGCGGCGGGTTCACCGCATTGGACTGCATGTGGCAGGTCTTGCAGCTGTTCTCAGCGGCCGCGGTTTTGGCAATGGCGCCGCTGGTATGGCAGCCGGCACATTCCGGCATCGCCTGTCGACTGGCGTGGCAGCCGATACAGCTGGCATCCGCATTACGCTTGTGCATGGCCTGGGCCAATCTTACCTGCTTGCCTTTTTCGTCTCCATCAATGGTATGGCAGTCGGCGCAACTTTGCAGGCCGGCATGATGGCACACCTTGCAACTGTCGTTGTAGCCTTCATGAGCCTTGTGATTGAACGGCACCGGCATCATGCGACCGGCCGTCTCTGGGATTGGGTGGTCTTTAGGGGTTGATCTGACCAGCAAGGCATCGGGCTGGTTGCGCTCCATACGGGGAATGTCCGCCGGCCTTTCAAACAGGGCCTGCTGTTTGGGATCGTGGCAGCCGGCGCATTGGATGGGGCCGGCATCCTTGCCCTTGGCCATCAGTTCGCGATGGCAGGAGACGCAAGCCATGTGCGACGCTTCACGATTTGCAATCCGATTTTCTTCGGTAACCTCTTTATGGCAGTAGACGCACGCACCCTCCTTGCCCTTGGCATGAAACAGTGTCTTCGTCTTTTTGTCATACTCATGATGACAGGTTTCGCACTTGTTTTGGTGGGCCTTGACGTGCCGGTAATGCAACGGCTTGTCCAGCGCAACGGGCTGCCAGATGCTGTTGACCACCGCATCTTCCACGTGGCACTCGCCGCAGGTGACCGGTCCGCTGGTTGATTTCTCTTTGGTGCCCTGTTTATGACAGCTGATGCACTGGTCATGATAAATATCCATAACCGTCTGTTTGTCGACGTCCTCGCTGCGCTTGAACTTGAGTGAAAGCTTGTTTTTGTCCTTGTCCTCGATGTGGCACGCCAAACAGTCCTTGCCCTGTTTGGCAAGGGCTTCGGTGTGCTTGTCATGGAAAAAATTCACCGCCGGACGCTCCAGCGGTCCGAAGGCCTTAAGCCCGTCAATGGTAATGACATCCGCATGCCCTTGTGTCGCAGCGGCGGTTTTGGCAACAGCAGATGCGGTCAGCACGCCGGCCATCACAATAAGCCCGGTCAACAATATACCCAAACCAAGTCTGTGGATTCTTTTTTTACCCATTTTTCGAAATCCTTGCATCAAAACTCCTTGGCGCCATCGCGCGTTCATCCAACAACCGGAGGTTCTGGGACCGTGTCCGATGTATTGGTGTTGAGCAGGTCTTGCATGGTGGTTTCGTCATAGATTTTATAAGCCGCCGCCTTAACGCGATGCCACATCGAGGAAAACACACAGTCATCCTGGAAAGGGCAGCTCTGTTTTGAGACACAGGCGATGCAATGCGACGCCTCCATCTCCTTTTGCAAATAGCGCAACACATCTCCGACCGTAATCTCAGACGGCTTCCTAGTCAAAGAGTATCCGCCGTAGAATCCCCGTTTGGATTCAACCAAACCGCTACCTTTGAACTGATTGAGGATAACTTCAAGAAAACGCGGCGGTATGGCCTGAGCCTCGGCGATGATCGATATTTTGACCGGACCATCGTCTTTGCGCTTTGCCAGCTCATAAATGGCCCGCAGTGCGTACTGTCCCTTTTTTGTAGGTGTCAGCATCGATTACTATCTTGACTAAGTTTGTCGGGAAACTTCCCGATTCTTATAGTTAACAAGATACGAGCAAGTCAACCATTTTTCTAGAAAATGCAAAAAAAAACGATTCTTGAAATGACAACCCAAACATGGTATTGGGGCTCCTTGGCTCAATCCACTATCCCATGGTGTGCCATCGATGACGAATCGCGTTGATACGCACCACACGTGGTTATTCTGAAATCGATACCAGGAGGTTGTTGCATGACCAATCAGAAGTTGGCCCCATTTGGCCTTGTGGTCGGACTATTCATTATCTTGCAACTGGCGCTGGTGGGCCTGGATTGCACCCAGACGCCGGCAAAAGTCGCTCGGAGCTTTGCCGACGCTTACTACTATCTCGATGCGGATATGCACAAGTATGTATGCAGCGCTTTGCATGAAGAAAGCGATACGGTCGGCGACTATCTTTATCAGAAGCAACTCGAAGCATCTCAACGCGGTCTCTCCACCAGCTATCTGCGCCACAAACTGGTACACGCCCATCTGGAGATGGTCGAATCCGGAGACACCACCGCGAAAATTCATTTGACCGGCAAATCGCGGGTTTGCATCAATCCGGCGTTTATGCTTGTCGGCAAATACTTTCAGCTCGGCCGGGACTACCCTGTGGACGAAACCATTGAGTTGGTCAAAGAAGACGGCCGCTGGCGGGTATGCGGCGGGTCATTTGATTTATAAGCATGGGCCAAACCATATGGGTCTACCAGCAGCATCAGAGCGCCATGGGAAAAATCCAGGCCATCGAGCGCTATGCCAAAGACGCGATTGACCTGAAGATCATCTCCATCAATGACGCCCTGCCTCCGATCATCGATGACGCTTCTTTTTACCTGCCGTCTCCCCAAGGCGCCGACCTGGTACTCGATCACCTGCAACATCCCGATTTGAGCCACGCCCTGGCCCAACTGTGCCGGCAGGCCGGCATCCCCGTCATTGCCTCGGGTAAAAAACCTCCGCTGGAGGATGCACTGACACCCCGCACCTGCTGTGCCCTGACCCAGCAAAAAAAGCTGGGTGAATACGGCCGGGTATTCGGCAGACCCGAATATCGAATCTCGGTCGAAGCCGGCCGCATCAGCGCAGTGGAAACCCTGCGCGGAGCGCCCTGTGCCGCCACCTGGGATGCGGCACAGCGCATCGTAGGGCTCGACATCGAAACAGCCAAGACCCGCATCGGCCTCGAAACACAATTCTTCTGCGTGGCCGATCCATCCGCATGGGATCCCATTACAGGTAAAAGTCCGGTACACGTTGCCGCGGAATTACACAAAGCCGCCCTCGTCCGCGCCCTTCAGGCGTTGGAGGACTCCAGATCCGGCGTTGCCAAGGGTTCGAAGTAGCACACTACGTCTTCACCCTTGGCGTCTTGGCTCTGAAGCCCTCCAACGCCTGATTTTATGTTGGAGGAATCCATTTGAAAGACATAACCATGGAACTAACCCTGAAAGGCTACCAGAAAAAGGTCGACGAGTGGGTCAAAGCCCATGGCGTGCGATATTTTAGCGAACTGACGAACCTGGGCATCTTAATGGAAGAGGTGGGCGAAGTCGCCCGATTGATGGTTCGCACCTTTGGCGAACAAAGCTTCAAAGCCGAAGGCGAACAGAAGGAACTGGCCGATGAACTGGCGGATGTGCTGTTTGTGCTCACCTGCATCGCCAACCAGACCGGCATCGATCTTACCGAGGCGCTCAAAAAGAACCTGGACAAAAAGACCGCCCGCGACAACCAGCGGCACTGGAACAATCCCAAGCTTCAGTCCTAATGCGGTGTCCCGGAAGTAGCTTGTAAAATGGGTATGGCTGTCTGATAACCGATGCGCCAACACAGCATTCAAATCCCAATGTCAGAGCCCAAATGTCAAATGAAGGTATGCTGCCGCTTTTATATTCAATCGGTCCCTAACCACCATTTGACATTTGGCATTTTCGTTTTCCTATTACGGTGTGGCGCCGCGCAGCTGCGAAACCACGGACATCAAT
>JASFGJ010000214.1:0-7153 GCA_050123815.1 Desulfobacteraceae bacterium | reverse complement strand
GAACCCCAGGGTCACGATGGCCAGATAATCCCCGCGCATACGCAGCGTCGGATAGCCGATGAGGCCTCCGGCGATGGCGGCCAGCATGGCCGCAAACGGCAGGCAGACCCAGAACGACATGCCGAAGTGAATATTGAGCAACGCGTAAGTATAGGCGCCGACCCCGTAAAAGGCGATATAGCCCAGGTCGAGCATGCCGGCCAGCCCCACCACCACGTTCAGGCCCAAACCCAGGCAAACGTAGATGAGCACATTGATGGCCACATCCTGCTGGTAACGCCCGGTCAGCAGAGGAAAGATGCATGCTCCGACAAGCAGCAACACGATCCATGCCTTGGTGGGCACCTTCTCGGTCAAAACGGCCGCCTTTGCGCGTGCCGCCGCAAGGGGCGCGGTCACCGGCGCAAGGTTGCCGCTCTTGTTCATGAGATGAATCAGCAGGCAGACGAAAGACCCCACGGCAATGTAGAGCCATACGGTAAAGGCTTTGCCAAAGGAGAGGGTTCCGTCGGCATGGATGCCCAGCAGCGGCCAGATGATTCCCATCAGCCACAGCAGCCCGATGACGTAGCTTTTCCAGACTTTTTTAAACTCTTGTATCATCGATGTTCTCGCCCATGATTCCAGTCGGTTTAAAGTACAGTACGGCGATCAGTATGATGAAGGCAAACACGTCCTTGTACTGGCCGGAGATGTAACCGGCACCGAAGATTTCGACCATTCCGATGATCAATCCGCCCAGCATGGCGCCGGTGATGTTGCCGATGCCGCCGAGCACGGCGGCGGCAAAGGCCTTGATGCCCGGCACGAATCCCATGTCGTAGCGCACCGAGCCGTAGTAAAGGCCCACCATGATGCCGGCGGCCGCAGCCAGGCCGGCGCCGATGCCGAATGTCAGTGAAATGATCCGGTTGCTGCTGATGGAGACCAGCGAACTCATGATCTTATCCTGAGCCGTGGCGCGCATGGCCATGCCGATGCGGGTTTTGAAAACCAGCAGGTTGAGCCCCACCAGGAGCAGGATGGTCATTCCCACGATCATGATCTGCAGCACACTGATAGTAATGTCGCCGAATTCGAAGCCCCCGGAGAACTTCTCTCCGGGATAGGGCGCATCGAATACGCCCTGGGTCAGCATCAGGGCATTGGAAAGAAAGATGGACATGCCCAGGGCCGACAGCAGGGCCGCTAAGCGGGACTGCCGTCGCAGGGGCTTGTAGGCCACCTTTTCCACGGCCATGGCGAGAAAGGCGCAATAGGCCATGGTGAGGGCGAACGAGCCGATAAGGCACAGCCAGGGGTTGGACGCCATCAGACCGCGCCCGGCAAAGTAGTTGAGCAAGATGACTCCCACGTAACCGCCGGCCGCGAAAAATTCTCCGTGGGCAAAGTTGATCAGTTGGATGACGCCGTAAACCATGGTGTATCCAAGGGCGATGAGTGCATAGAGTCCGCCCAGTGTCAGGCCGTTGATCAGCTGTTGAATAAAATATTCCATATCGTCTCGAAATTAAAGATTAGCGGGTCGTTCCGGCGTATGCGAAACCTGGCGGGGCCGGGCCGTCGTGCCCGGGGCCCCGCCAATGCGACTGGGTTTACTTCACGATTCCCTGTTCGGGGGTCCAGTACAGTTTGTAATCGCCGCTGTCGATTTTAAAGGCCACGTAAGAAGAACCGCTGTCTCCATTGGCTTTGAACTTCACATGTTTGGAAGCGCCTTCGTAATCCAGCTTCAACAATTCGGCCTTGACCTTCTTGGGATCGGTGGAGCCGGCTTTCTTGATGGCCGTCAGCAGGGAGATTGCGGCATCATAGGCATAGGTGCCGTATGCGCCGATTTCACCGTAAGATGCGGTGAAGCGCTTTTCATAGGCCTTGTAGGCGGGGGTGCTCGTGTCGGTGTAGCCGTAGGTCACGAAGACGCCTTCGGCCGCATCCTTGGCAACCTTGATGAAGTTGGGGTGGTACATGGCGTCCTGGGACAGAACCTTGGACTTGAGCCCCATGCGTTTGGCCTGGATGGCCATCAGCGAACCGGAAGCATGGTTCTGCAGGCTCATGTAGAAGACGTCGGCGTTGTGCTTTTTGGCCATGGTCAAAATGGCGGAGAAATCCTTGTCGCCCTGGTTGACATGGTCGCGGCCCAGCACCTTCATGCCCAATTTTTTGGCATTCTTTTCCACGCCGTCGGCCAATCCCTGGGAGTAGGTGGTCTTGTCGTCGACGATGAAAATGGTTTTGGCGCCCAGGGCGTCCATCATGAATTTAACGGCGGCCGGGGCCTGATCGTCATCACGACCGCACATGCGGAACATGTAGGGCAAGCCGCGGTCGGTGACTTTCTCATTGGTGGAAGCGGGCGTGATCATAATAATGTCTTCCTCGTCCAGGGTCTCGGAGGCCGGGATGGTGGAAGAGGAGCAATAGGCGCCGACGACACCGACCACTTCCAGGTTGATCAGCTTGTTGGCGGCGGCCACTGCCTGTTTGGGGTCGCAGGCCGTGTCCTGGGGAAACAGTTCGATCTTGTCGTAACCCGGGACGCCGCCCTGATCGTTGATCACGTCGATGGCGCACAACACGCCGTTTTTAATGTCGTTGCCGTCCGCCGCATAGGGGCCGGTCAGCGGACTCATGGAACCGATTTTCAGGGTCTTCGCCGTTGCCGTTCCCATGATGAAGGGGATGACCATCAGCCCAACGATCAAAACGAATAACAGTTTTTTCCTCATTTGAAGCTCCTCCTCTTTTGATTATTGCATTAGTTATTTTGGTCTGCCGGCTGACCCAGGTAGGCCTCGATCACCTGAGGATTGGACTGAATCTGCTCAGGCGTCCCCTCGGCGATCTTTATACCGTGATCAACACACACAATGCGGTTGCATACCCCCATGACGACCTTCATGTCGTGCTCCACCAGCAGCACGTCGATCCCCAGCTCCGATATCCGCGAAATATCATTCATCAACTCAGAACTTTCCGCAGGATTCATACCGGCGGCAGGTTCGTCCAGAAGAATCACCTTGGGTTGCGAGGCCAGGGCTCTGGCGATCTCCAGGCGGCGCTGCAGGCCGTAAGGCAGGTTGGACGCCACCGTATCCGCATATTGATCCACCCCCATAAACGTCAGGGCCTCCAAGGCCTTCTCGCGGATGCGGCGCTCTTCCCGCCGCTGGGAAGCGGTGCGGAATATCGCTCCGACAACGCCTTTTTTGGATCGGCAATGCCGCGCCACCATGGCATTTTCCAGAGCCGTCATTTTCGAAAAGAGCCGAATGTTCTGAAAGGTCCTGGCGATGCCTCTGGTGAGGATCTGGAAGGGGCGTTTTCCCCGGAGAGAGGCGCCGTCTAACGCAACGTCGCCTTTGGTTGCCTGGTAAACACCGGTGATGACGTTAAAAATCGTGGTCTTGCCTGCGCCGTTGGGTCCGATCAAGCCGACGATTTCACCGGCTTCGAGGGAAAAGCTGACTTCGGAAAGGGCTTTCAGGCCACCGAAATAGACGCTGATGTCGTTCAATTTGAGCTGAGCCATAGTAACTTTCGGTCCATTGCAGATCGATTAACGCTGTATCTTGCGCCGTAATTGAGTCCGCTCCCGAAGGGGCGGCCTGTAATGGTTTAACCATTACTAAAGATCTTTGTTTTCCATGTCAAGAAAATATTTTCCCCCACTAACTGAATATCGTTCACGCCAAAGGCGTTCATATTTAAATTTGGAATGGAATCAATTGGATTATATTCTTCTTTGCATCAAATGGTAGATGCGGGCACCGGCCTCATAAAAAAGCCCTCTCAAACTGCGTGTCACGATCTGTTTGGGTTTCGAAACCGGCAGCGGAATCGTATCCGGGGAAGCACCGAGAACCAGTTCGGCCAGCAGCTTTCCGAATACGGTTCCCGGACCGATGCCACGGCCGTTGTAGCTGCTGACGGAAACCAAATTCTCATCCAGCATGTGAAATCGTGGAATATGATCCATCGTCATGGCGATTCGGCCATTCCAGGCGTACTCCAGCGAAACCGATCCGACCTGGGGAAAGATCTTCTTGATGGTTCTTTCGACCCAATTTTTATGAAGTGAATAGCCCATCTTCTCCACCTGCCCGACGCTGCCCACAATCAGGCGTCCGGACCGGTCGAGGCGGAACGAGGAGAGAATCAGATTGGTATCCCACGCCCCCTCTCCGCCCGGAAGGATTGTTTTGCGGACCTTTTCCGGCAAGGGTGACGTCGCAAACTGAAAAAAGTTAAACGGGATAAGCTCTTTTTCGCAATGCTTGAAAGCAAACTCCGGGTATCCGTGGGTCGCAACGATCACGGCCTTGGCCGACACATTGCCCCCAGGCGTTTCCAGGCGCCAATGACTGGACTCGCGCCTCAAAGCGGTAACCGGTGAATCTTCGTAGAGACGGGCACCGGCAGATTTGGCAACCTGGGCAAGTCCGTAGGCATAGGCAAGGGGCTGGATCGTTCCTGCCCGTCGATCCAGAAGCGCCCCGTAAAAGCGGTCGCTGCCGATTTTTGGGGCGGCTTCTTCCCGACTGAGAAGCGTTACCGGCGCTCCACGGCGTTTCCATTGGGCTTGCCGCTGTTGGAGGGCGCGAAATCCACCGGGAGAGTGGGCGCAGTGGAGGGTGCCCTTGCGTATGGCCTCACACTGAATGCCGTGCGTTTCGATGAGCCCGAAGACCAGATCCGGCGAAGCCCCCAGTACATCGATCAGGCGCTCACCATAGGTTCGCCCCATGATACGAACCACGTCATCCGGCATGAGCCAGAGACCGGCATTGACCAGTCCCACATTGCGTCCGGCACCACCAGAGCCGATTTCCCTGGCTTCGAGAACAATGGCATCCCTGCCCGCCTGGGCCAGATGCAGTGCGGCGGACAGGCCGGTATATCCGCCGCCGATGACGGCAACATCGACGCGATGTTCCCCCTCGATGGGACTTAACCTCGGAGCCGGGGGCGCTGTTTCCAACCACAACCCATGGCTGAATGATTTTGAGTGCATTGGATTTCCCCTCTATAATCCCGGCTCTTTTCGTCTTTATATTGGTTTATCCAATATATTTAAAACGGCATTGGCCGCAATCGATTTCAGCATTGAACATCCAATGTCATTAACTTAAGCGTTTGATGCTTTTCAAATGTTTTTTTGGGATCGCAATCGGGATCGGGATCGAACATGCTGGTATTATAATTCTTTCCGATTTCGATCGCGATTAAAACAGCTTAAGTTAAAGGCATTGATTAAAAAGCTTTTCACGAAGCGGCAGGGAACCCATACCTGACTGAAATGACCGAGCGCTTGTATGCACTAAAGTCTCGATTATGGTATTATACCATGTTTAAAAGGAAATCCTGTTTTGATCAAAACCATTATGGACGGTCAATAAGATGGAAAACATTCCAAATGTGGCTGTGAGGTATGCCGTTTATTTCGCCATTGGCTACGCATTGCTGGTATTGGTGGTGTTCGTGCTGCAGCGAAATCTGATCTATTTTCCGGACCGGGAAAGACCGCCCGCCGACCGCCTTCGCTCCATGGGCTTGCAGTTTTGGCCGGACGGATCCGATTTCAAAGGCCTGATCAGTACCGCCGAAACCTTCCCTGCCAAAGGCACGGTGATCGTTTTTCACGGCAATGCCGGATCGGCCTGGCACCGAGACTACTATGTCCATGCGCTTGAACCGTTGGGATATCGCGTCGTTTTGGCGGAATATCCGGGCTACGGCGGTCGCCGTGGGAAAATGAATGAGAAAAACGCCGTGGCGGATGCCAGGGAGATCATCAGCAACGCCCGGTCCCAATTTGGCGAGCCCCTATTCCTACTCGGGGAATCCATGGGATGCGGCGTGGCGGCGGCTGCGGCGGCCGACGCCCGCCAACCCATCTCCGGTCTGGTGATGGTTACTCCATGGGATTCCCTGCCCAGCCTGGCCCAATCCCATTACTGGTATTTGCCTGCCCGGTGGCTCGTAAAAGATCGATTTGACAGCATCGCCAACCTGCAATCATTTGACCGACCGGTAGCCGTGGCCATGGCCCTCAATGACGAGGTCATTCCCAATAAACATACCATGGCGCTTTTCAACGCCGTAAAGGCTCCCAAACGTTTATGGCAATTCAAAAATGCCGGACACAACAGCTGGCCGACCCAACCCAGTGCACCATGGTGGAAGGAAGTCATGGCGTTTGTCTCTGCAGGATCATCCGTTACAGATTGATGAACTCATAGAAAGTCGCCAAAAAACAATATTTTAAAATACCATACAAGGACATGAAGCGCATGAAGTTGAAATGATAATATATTTTTTTGTCCCCTCGTGTTCTTCTTACCCTGCATGGTAAAAATCAGACTTTTTATGATTTCATCACAGATAAAAGGGATTTAAAAAAATATTGTTCAGGTGGTCTGAACACCTGAAAAGCTGTTGAATTATTAAAATGATGTGATATTCTGGGTGCGCTTGACGAAACAAATTGCGGGGCAACATGGACAGCGGCATCATATTCAAAACCCAAAAATTCGCCCTCCACGATGGCCCGGGCATTCGGACCACGGTATTTCTAAAGGGCTGCCCCCTTGCCTGCTGGTGGTGCCACAATCCCGAGGGACAGGCACGTGAGCCCCAAATCCTCAAGGCCCCGGACAATCAGGCCCACAAAGATGAAACGGCCGGCAGGCGCGCCACTGTTGATGAGATCGTCCGGGAGATTGAAAAGGATATTGTTTTCTACGATGAATCCGGCGGCGGAGCCACATTTTCGGGGGGAGAGCCGTTGTCCCAGCCGCAGTTTCTTTTTGCCCTTTTGCGGCAATGCAGAAAACGGGAGGTCCACACGGCCGTGGATACCACCGCTTTTTCTGACCAGGAGGTGTTCAGGCAATTGGTCGAGCTGGCTGATCTGATCCTGTTTGACTTAAAACTCATGGACGATACAGCCCATAAGCGATTTACCGGTGTATCCAACAGGCCCATTCTGCAAAATCTCACACTCGCAGGAGATGCCGAAACTCCGCTGCAGGTGCGGGTTCCGATTATCCCGGAAATAACCGACACCAAAGAAAATATATCGGCCATCGCTCAATATCTGAAAACGCTGCCGCGCTTGAAACGGATTGACATTCTGCCCTTTCATAAC